>NZ_JBHWIE010000042.1:0-41598 GCF_042732085.1 Actinosynnema sp. NPDC059797 | reverse complement strand
TGACACCCCCTCCCCGTGGCGACGTCACCACCCCGTATACCCCATCTCACTAGCTAACATTTGGTGGCTGGTTCGACGCCGGCCGCGCGCGACCGTGGCACGGCGGGTGCCTGGGGCCCCCGCCCTTCCGGGTTTCGAACCGGTCTCACTCGTGCCCGTTTCGGATCAAGCGGGTTCACGATGCGGGCAAGCCCACTCCGCCCCTCCAAGGGCAGAGCGTCAGCCCGCAACCCCGGTGAACGTGCCGTCCAGGTCGTCCGCCTCGGCAATCGCACGCAACGGCACGTTCAGGACCGAGAAGCATGGTTGCCGCAATGCGCCGGGTGTTGTGCAACGGACCTCAAGAGAGGGGACGACGGTCGTGGCCGTGTCTGCGGCTGCAGCCGTTGTTCCGGCGTGGACGCACAAGACCGCACCGGTCGTGGTCCGGACCGGTGTCGTCGGGCGACGCAACGCCGGGGATCCCCTGCGGCGTCTTCCCGGTGATCAATCCGAGCACCAGGAGGACACATGGGGATCGTCAAACCCGCCACCGTCGTGGCGTTGGCCGCGGCCGGGTTGCTCGTCGGCGGTGGCGCGGCATCGGCCGGCGCGCTCTACACCGTGACGGCGTGGCACGACGTCAACATCCGGACCTGTCCCTCGACGGCGTGCGGGAAGGCGGGTTCGCTGGTCGCGGGTCAGCAGCGGAAGGTCGAGTGCTGGGTACGCGGTGAGTCGGTCACGGACGCCGGCATCACCAACGACGTCTGGTTGCAGGTCGACGACGCCGACGAGAACGGTCCGGACCTGTGGTCCAGCGCCGTCTACTTCGTCGGGGACGAGTACGCCGGGCTGCCCTCCGACGCGCGGTGCGCGGATTCGCCGGCCCGCTGACCCCGGGCGAAGAGCCCGACGGGCCCGCGGGTCGCGGCCGGTTCAGCCGGGACCCGCGGGCCGGACCGCCCGGCGATCAGCTCCCGTCCTCCAGCAGGGTGGACGGGACGGCCCCGTTGGTCACGGGCGCCTCCACCGAGGTGGCCAGGGGCACGTCGAGGATCGTCATCCGGGTGAGCGGAACGGCGTCTGCCCTCGTCGCGGGCACGGCCGTGCCCGAGGTGGTCTCCAAGCGGGTCGTGCGGGCACCGTGCTTCCTGCGGCCCACGGCTGCGGGACCCACGGGCAGGCCGCCCTTCGCGTGCACGTCGGGGTCCATGATCAACGCCGTCATCGCGCGTTGCAGGTGCGCGGCCGGCCGGTCGCCGCCACCGGTGCCGATCCGGGTGCGCGGGTACACCGAGACCAGCTCGTGCACCAGGTCCAGCACCACCTTCGGCAGGTCGGGCAGGAACTCCTGCAACGGGCGGCACCGCACCTCGCGTCGCTGGAGCTGCCACGCGATCTCGCGCGCTGTGCCCCGCAGGTCCGCCTCCTGGTACGGGGGCTTGCCGGTGAGGAGGAAGTACCAGGTGGCGCCCACCGAGTAGAGGTCGGCCAGCTCGGCGTCGAATTCACCGCCCAGCAGCGCCTCCGGTGCGGTGTAGAGCGGGGTGCCGCCCGCGAGGGCGGTGGCCGCCTCCTGCTCCAGCCGGATCGAGACGCGCGCGAACCCCCAGTCCACCAGCTTCAGCGTCGGTCCGTGCAGCACGGCGTTGGTGGGCTTGATGTCGCCGTGCGTCACGTTGTTCTCGTGCGCGTAGGTGAGCGCGTCCACCAGCTGCTTCACGTAGTCGATGCTGTGCTGGAGCGTGTACGCACTCGGGTGCTGGTCCGCCGTGCTCTCGATCCACCGCACCAGGCTGCCGGGCTGGTAGAGCGGCGAGGCCGTCCACAGGTACCCCTTGTCCAGGCCGGACGCGATGACCTGGCCGATGTTGAAGTGCGACAGCTTGCGCGCGGCGTCGACCTCGCGCTGCCACATCTCGCCGAGCGGGCTGCGCGTCCCGTCCCGGCCGCCGGTGTCCCGGACCGCCTTGATGACCACGTCCTGCCCGTTCTTCTCGTGCCGCCCGCGCAGCATCCGGCCGAACGCGCCGGGATCGGCACCGCCCAGCGGCTCGACGGCCCGGTACAGACCTCCGAACACGTGGCTCACCAGGGCCCGGTCCTCCTCGGTCCACCCCTCGGGCAGTCGCACGAGGTCCGGTTCCGGCTCCGCGGGCGCCGTGAACGAGGGGGCGAGGACCAGCCGGTCCGGCTCCTCGCGCATGGCCTCGACGGCAACCTCGTACCTGATCCGCTCGCGTTCCACCTCGATCCGGCGCTTCGTGGTGGCGCGCAGCCCCGCCAGGTCCACCTCCAGCTCGTCGTCGATCCGCTCGCGGTTCCAGGACCGGCGCAGGCCCTCCTCGTGCCGGGAGACGGCGACGGAGACCTCGAGTTCGCGCCGCTTCCGGTGCGCCACCACGGTCGCGTCGTAGCCGGTGCGCCCGCGCCAGAGCTTGACCAGCAGCGGGATGAGGTCCAGCAGCACGCCGAACGCGATCAGCATGACGTGCATCCAGAACCCGGTCGGGTCGTTCGCGGTGAAGTCGTACATGGCCCGCCACCGGGCGGGCACGCCGTCACCGGCTTCCGCGATCCCCTGGGCGGTCCGCAGGTCCTCGTCCATCTCGGCGCGCAGGTCCCGGATCTGCCGCTGCAGCTCGGGCGCCCGGGCGTCGTACTCCCCGGCCGCGCGGTCCCGCGCGGTCCCGGCGGCTTCCGCGGCGGTGTCGAGCAGCCGCGTCTTGTCGCCCTCGCCCGGAACACCGGTGATCTTGCCCTCGGCCCGCAGGTCGTCGCAGCCGCGGGGGTCGCGCTCGCAGGCGGCGTGCCGCCGCGCGGCCTCGAAGTCCTGCTGCGTCGTCGTCCTCGCGTTGCCCAGGGCGGTGAGCTGCTCCTCCAGCGCCAGCAGCTTGGTCTGCCGCTCGCTGGGCCGGCCGTCCTCGCCGACGATCAGCCGGCGCGACTGGTCGACCTGCCGGGAGATCGTGTCGTTCATGGTGCGCTCGACGTCCTCGCGGAAGATCGCCAGCGCACCCAGCTCGGCGACGACGAACCCGATGACGACCGCGCACAGGGCGCGGAAGAAGTAGCTGGACCTGCTGCGCCACGCGTTCTCGTCGGGGTCGACCACCTTCGCCGCGATGGCCCGGTCGAACGCCAGCACGAACAGGCCCCACGGGAACGTCACGGGCAGCGCGTCAGTGAAGGCCGGCACGACCTCCAGGCCGACCGCGGCCAGGCTGATCAGCGCCCAGGCCACCAGGCCGTTCAGCAGCACGAAGAAACCGGACAACTGGTAGGACGAGCGTTCGTGCCTCCCGGCCACGGCGCGCCACGAGGCCCCGCCGAGCCACGTGAAGCCGTTGCCCAACCACCAGAGGGGCAGCAGCGGCCAGCGGGGGCGTCTCGTGTCCAGGGGGCTGTCGGGAACGGGGGCGGTTCTCTGCATGGTGCCTCGCTCAGCTCGCCGGGGGTGCGGCGTCTCGTGGGTGGGGTGAGCCCTTCGGGTGCTCCGGGACCCCGCGGCCGGCGACGGCGGGCGGTCGGGGTTCGGTGACCCGGTCACCGGGGACTGCGGGGGGCGTCGGGTCGGGGCCGCGCCGGCCGGTCCTCCCGGTTCCGGCGCGGACGCCAGGGGAAGGGCGGGGTGGCCGGCGCCGTGCTCCTAGGCACGGATCTCCAGCCGCAGCCTGACGGCGCGGCCGAGCCCGAGGACGTCGCCGTGCTGGAGGACGCCGCGCGTCGTGGTCTCGGAGTTGATGGTGACCCCGTTGGCGCTGCGGAGGTCCTCGACCTCGAAGCCGTCGGTGCAGGGCCGGATGCGGGCGTGCTGCCGGGAGACGGTGGGCAGGTCGACCACGACCTGGCAGGACGTCGCGTCGCGGCCGATCACCCCGCCCGAAGCGGGCAGCTCCAGGGACGTCCCCGTCTGCCCGACGAGGACGAGTCGCGCGGTGCGCGCGCCGGTGGCCGCCGACCTCCCCACCAGGGTCCGGGTCGCCGGCGCGGCGGCGGCCCGCTCGTCCTGGCTGACGTGCACGCGGGTGCGCGGGATCGCATCCACCCGCAGGTACTCGTGGATGCGCACCCGGATGTCCGAGCCCGTTTCCGACAGCTCCAGGTTGACCTCGAACTCGTCGTCGATGAGGTCGCGGCCGAGCAGCTCGGCGTCCGCGGGGTGGGTGCGGATGGTGATGAACAGCGGTCGGCCGTCGGGTGGCGCGGGCAGGCGTGCCGCCTGCGCGGCCACCCGGTGCAGCATGATCCGGCGCTGGTGCCCGTACTCCTCGTCGATCTCGAAAACCCGTCTCCGGCCCAGTCGTGGATTCCAGGGGAATCGCAGTCCGGTCAAGTCCAGGCGTCCGTTCCGGTGGAGCCTGAACAACCCGATCGCAATCCCGGCGGTGATGAGCAGGAAGAGCGTGGTGAGCATGCGCATCACACTCGTTTCAAGCGGATTGACCTGCCGGGGTCATCCGGGCGCGCGGATGTGCCCGCCGGGTCGGCGGTGGAAGTCGTTCGTTTCCGTACGCGTCTGTATCGACGGGTCCGCGTAACGCGTTTCAAGAGAGGGGAAAAAATTTGTCGGAAATCTATTGGCGGCACACCGGTGACTGAAGCTCACGTATATCCGTCAGTGGTGGGCCAATGACTTTGCGTTGAAAGCGAACCGCGGTTCGGCGACGACCTCGGGCCCTGCGCGGGGCGGGACCCGCGACAGGTCACTCGGCGAGCATGTCCCAGGGCTGGCCGTTCCGGGAGGGGGCGAGGGCCACCACGGTGCGGCCGTGGACCGCCACCGCCAGGTCGCCCGCGGCCAAGCCGTCCGTCCCGGCGCGCCGGTGCCGTTCCCGCCAGCGGCGGGCGAGCGCCGTCGCCTCGGCCGACGGCATCGGTCGGTCCAGCAGCGCCAGCAGCACCGAGCCCCGGGCCCCGGTGACCGGGTCCACCGGCGCCCACCGGCCCCGGGTGGGACGTCCCGCCAGGCGCACCGGCGCCGGGGGCGCGGTCTCGGCCAACTGGTCCTCGACCGCCCGCAGCGCGCCGTAACCCACTTCGAACAGGCTGAACGGCGACTGCTGGTCCGGGCGTGGGCGGGGCTTGAGCACGGGCAGGTCCGCGACCTCCTCCAGCGGCACCTGCTCCGTGGGGGGCAGTTGGAGCGCCGAGGTCGCGTGGTCCGCCGGGTCCGGGGCGCCGACGGCCTCGGTCAGCCAGTCGACGCCGTCCGCCGGGGCGAAGAAGTCGACGACCACGCCGTTGCCGTCCAGGTAGGCCCAGGTCATGACCAGCGGGTGGCGGTGCACGTGCGCCCACGGCAGCAGCTGGTCCAAGCGCTCGCGCGGCAGTCTCGTCGACCGGGGCGGCTTGCCCGACCGACCCCTGGCCTCCCCGGCCAGCAGCAGGCCCGGCGCCTGGAACAGCAGGTCCGGTCGGACCCCTCGCTTGGTGAACGACGCGGCGAGCGTCATGGGCAGCGCGTCGAAGCTGCTCAGGGCGTCGACGCCGGCGGTCCACTCGTAGGCGGCCTGGACCGCGGCGGTGAGCATCCCCAGGCCGAACGACTCGCTGACGAACCGCCGGACGTGCAGCGAGCTGGACCGGAAGTCGTCCTGGCGCAGCCTGACGGGGCGGCCCGGCGACACGCTCAGGTAGTTCGCCAGCAGCCGCAGCTCGTCGAGCCGCACGCCGTACCGGACCCCGGTCGCGCCGGCCGGCGCCAGGGCGTTGACGTGGATCACCTCGGCCACGTTCACCGGCAGCCGCTTGCGCCCGCTGAGCGGGTGGACCTCCTCGACGCGCGGGTAGTCGTCCACGCCGGTCCGGGTCGTCCAGCGGAACTGGCGCACGGTCACCCAACTCACCCGCGCAGTCTAGGGGTGGCCGACCATGTCAAAACTTCTTGACACGAGGTCAAGCCCACCTGACACTGGTGATGTCAAATTCGTTTTACACGAGGGGTGGCCGGTGACGTACGAGGAGAAGGGCACCTGGGTGTACCTGGTGGTCACGGTCGCGACCTACCTCGGGTACCTGGTGGTGATGGCGTCGCGGGCGAGGAACGACCTGGCCGCGACCCCGTACGCCGCGCCGATGCTGTGGGCGATCGGGGCGTCGATCGTGCTCTCGGTCGTGGTCCGGATCGGCGTGGAGGCGGCCCGGCCCAGCGACGACCACCGGGCCGACGAGCGCGACCGCGACATCGACCGGCGCGGCGAGCGGGTGGCCGCCGGGGTGCTGGGCGTGGGCATGGTCGGCCCGCTCGCGCTCGCGCTGGCCGAGGCGCCCCACTTCTGGATCGCCAACGCCATCTACGCCGCGTTCGCGATCGGGGCCGTGGTCGGCTCCGCGGCGAAGCTCGTGGCCTACCGGCGGGGGTTCTGAGTGGGCAAGCCGACCAGGATCACCAACTCGATCCGGGCGCTGCGCTTCGCGCACGGCGAGATGACGCAGGCCGAACTGGCCCGCCGGGTGGACGTCACCCGGCAGACGATCATCGCCATCGAGCAGGGCCGGTACTCGCCCTCGCTGGAGACGGCCTTCCGCATCGCCGGGGTGTTCGGGGTGCCGCTCGGCGACGTCTTCCAGTACCCCGAGGAGGACTCGTGAAGGCGATCGTGCAGGACCGCTACGGAGATCCCGACGAGGTGTTGCGGCTGGTCGACCTGGACCGGCCCGTGCCGGCGGCCGGCGAGGTGCTGGTGCGCGTGCGCGCCGCGCCCGTCGTCGGCGGCGACTGGCACCTGCTGCGCGGGCTGCCCTACCTCGCCCGGCCGATCACCGGGTGGCGCCGGCCGCGCAACCGCGTGCCGGGGCTGGAGCTGGCGGGCGTGGTGGAGGAGGTCGGGCCCGGCGTCGACTCGCTCGCGGTCGGGGACGAGGTGTTCGGCTGGTGCTCCGGGGCGTTCCAGGAGTACGCCGCGGTGCCCGCCGGCCAGTTGGCCCGCAAGCCCGCCAACCTGACGGTCGAGCAGGCCGCGGCGGTGCCGATCTCGGGGTTCACCGCGCTCCAGGCCGTGCGCGACCTGGGCCGGGTCGGGCCCGGCGCGAAGGTGCTGGTCCACGGCGCCACCGGCAGCGTCGGCACGTACGCGGTGCAGCTGGCCAAGGCGTTCGGCGCCGAGGTCACGGCGGTGTGCGGCGCGGCCAAGGCGGACCTGGCCCGGGAGCTGGGCGCGGACCACGTGCACGACTACGCGACCGGCGAGCCGCCCGGCGGGTTCGACGTGCTGGTCGACCTCTACGGCAACCCGTCGCTGCGCACCTGCCGGCGGCTGGTCCGCCGGGGCGGCCCGGTGGTGTTCGTCGGCGGCACGGGCGGGCGCTGGTTCATGGGCGTCGACCGCCGGCTGCGCGCCCTGGTGGTCGCGCCCTTCCTGGGTTTCAGGGCGAGACCGCTGGTGCACCGGGACCGGCACGAGGACCTGGTGTTCCTGCGCGAGCTGATCGAGGCCGGGCGGCTCACCCCCGTGCTGGACCGGACCTACCCCCTCGCCGACGTCGCGAAGGCGGTCGAGGACGTGCGGCGCGGCCGGGTGCGCGGGCACGCCGTCGTGACGCCCTGACAACACCGCCCCCCGGCCGGCCGCGGCCGGGGGCTCAGCGCCCGTCCCGGCCCAGCTCCGCCAGCACCCCGTCGGTGAACGGCGGCCACGCCCGCACCGACCACTCGCCGAAGTTCCGGTCGGTCAGCGCCACGCAGGCGACGCCCGCGTCCGGGTCGACCCACAGGAACGTCCCGCTCTGCCCGAAGTGCCCGAACGTGCGCGGCGAGCTGGACGCGCCCGTCCAGTGCGGCGACTTGTCCGCCTTGATCTCGAACCCCAGGCCCCAGTCGTTGTGCTCCTGCGACCCGTAGCCGGGCAGCACGCCGCGCAGCCCCGGGAACACCACCGAGGTCGCCTCCGCCACCAGCCCGGCCGACACCAGCGCGGGTGACTGCACCTCCGCCGCGAACCGCACCAGGTCCGACACCGTGGACGTGGCGCCCGCGGCCGGCGAGCCGTCCAAAGAGGACGAGGTCATGCCCAGCGGCTCGAACACCGCCTGGCGCAGGTACTCCCCGAACGGGATCTCCGCCGCCTCCTCCACCGAGCGCGCCAGCACCTCGAACCCGGTGTTGGAGTAGATCCGCCTCCTCCCGGGCGCGGCCTGCACGTCGTCGGAGTCGAACGCCAGCCCGGACGCGTGCGCGACCAGGTGCCTGATCGTCGCCGGCCCGGCCGGGGTGTCCCACTCGACCGCGCCCTCCTCCACCGCCACCAGCACCGCGTACGCGGTCAGCAACTTGGTCACCGACGCCAGGGGGAACCGGTGGTCGACCGGGCCGTGCGCGCCGAGCACCTCGCCGTCCGCGCGCACCACGGCCGCCGCCGCGGTCCCCACCGGCCAGGACGACACCACCCGCAAGCTCTCCATGCCGCAGACTCTGCCACGTGTCACCCCGAGAGCTCGTCGTCCTGGGCACCGCCAGCCAGGTGCCCACCCGCACCCGCAACCACAACGGCTACCTGCTGCGCTGGGACGCCGAGGGCTTCCTGTTCGACCCGGGGGACGGGACGCAGCGCCAGATGCTGCTCGCGGGCGTCCCGGCGAGCGCCGTCACCCGGCTGTTCGTCACGCACTTCCACGGCGACCACTGCCTCGGCGTGGCCGGGGTCGTGCAGCGCCTGTCCCTCGACCGGGTGCCGCACCCCGTGCACGCCCACTTCCCGGCCGAGGGCGCCCACTTCTTCGACCGGCTCCGGCACGCCACGTCCTTCCACGACGTGGCGGACGTCCGCGAGCACCCGGTCACCGGGCCGGGCGTGATCGCCGAGGGCGCGTTCGGCGTGCTCGAGGCCCGCCGCCTGGACCACCCGGTGCCCACCTACGGCTACCGCCTGGTCGAGCCGGACGGCCGCACCATGGTCCCGGAGCTGCTGGAGGCCCGCGGCATCCGCGGCCCGGCGGTCCGCGACCTGCGCCCGCCGCTGCTGGACGAGGTCAGCGTGCCGCGCCGGGGCCAGCGGTTCGCCTTCGTCATGGACACCCGGTTGTGCGACGGCGCCTACGAGCTGGCCGAGGGCGCGGACCTGCTGGTGATCGAGTCGACCTTCCTGCACGCCGACGAGCGGCTGGCCGCCGAGCACGGCCACCTGACCGCCCGCCAGGCCGCGCGGGTCGCCGCCGAGAGCGGGGTGCGCAAGCTCGTGCTCACGCACTTCTCGCAGCGCTACGCGGACCCGGAGGCGTTCCGCGCCGAGGCGGCCGAGGTGTTCGACGGCGAACTGGTGGTGGCCGCCGACCTGGACCGGGTGCCGGTGCCCAGGCGCCGGGCCTAGGGGACCCGAGGCCGGGCTTGGTTACCTGGGGCCGGGCTTAGGCACCTGGGCCGGGGCAGGCACCGGGCCTAGGTACCCGGAGGCCGGGCCTCCCCGGCGCGCGCCCCCTCGGCGGCCCACTGGTCGCGCACCACGTCGTCCAGGTCGGAGTGCCGCGGCGCCCAGCCCAGGGCGCGCAGCCGGGTGGTGTCCGCGCGCAGCTCGCGCACCTCGCCGCCGTGCGCGGGCCGCCGCACCACCGGCGCCTCCCGGCCGGCCACCCGCCCCACCGAGGCCAGCACGTCGGCCACGGACGCGGGCGTCGCGCCCACGTTGAGCACCTCGTACCCCGTCAAGGGCCGCTCGACCGCGGCGACGAACGCCCGCGCCACGTCCCGCACGTGCACGAAGTCCCGCACCGCCGACCCGTCGCCGAACACCTCCACCGCGGGCAGCCGCCCGGACGCCGCCCCGCACGCCCTCGTGACCAGCCGCGTGTCGTCCCGGTCCCCGCCGCCCGCCACGTTGAACAGGCGCAGCGCCACCGCCGACACCAGGCCCGCCCGCGCGGCCCACCCGACCGCGTCCTCGGCGGCGGCCTTCGACGCCGCGTACGGGTTGGCCGGAGCCCGCGGCGCCTCCTCGGCGATTGGGCCGCCGGTCGCCGCGCCGTACACCCCGGCGGTGGACGCCAGCACGAACCGGGGCGGCGCGGACCGCAGCAGGTTCACCGTGCCGCCCACGTTCACGTCGTAGTACCGCACCGGGTCCTCGAACGACTCGCGCACCCGCCCGAGCCCCGCCAGGTGCACCAGGGCGTCCGCCCCGGGGAGCGTCGGGAGCAGCCGGACATCACCCACCAGGGGGATCGGGGTGTGACCGGCGGTCGCCAGTTCGGCGACGACCACCCGACCGACGTACCCCGAGGCACCGCTGACCAGCACGCGCATGGCCGACATCCCAGCACGGCCGGGTCGGCGGATGATCGGGTGATCTGGGAAAAATTGGCCCTAAAGGTGTGGACCGGCGGGACCGATACAACCCGAGTGAGTTACCCGTACCCAGACATGCGCCCGAGCATCGAGGTGGTGCTCGCGGAGCACGCCGCGCACGAGGCCAAGCGGCAGCGGTTCCTGGAGACGGCGGCGGCGATCGTGGCCGCCGCGCCACCGTCGGTGGACGACACGCTGCTCGGCCTCACCCTGCCCTTCCCCGGCCCCAAGGGCGCCAGGGCCTTCCTCAACCGGGTTGACCAGGTACTTCGCGAAGCCGCTCGATGATCTCGCGCGCTCGGCGCTGAGCCCATCGGCAACTTTCATCCGGTCGTTGCCCGACCGTGCTGGGCCGTGTCCATCGCCTGCCTCTACAGTGCGTGGCACCCGGCGCTCGCCGGCTGTCTCGTCTGCTTCTCATAAAGCGAGTTCTCGGCGATGGATCACGTCTTCCACGCGCTTCAAGCGCGCCTGTGCACCCTTTTCGGCGACCGGCTGGTCGTGCTCGCGGGCGGCACCCGGCTGAGTAATCGCGTGGGCGAGCTCCACCAGCTCGGCGCCCGCCGCACGCTCGTGCTGTCGACGGACGACCACGCTCCCCTGCACGACTCGGAGATCGCCCGCTGGGTGCCGCTGGGCATCGGCGGCGGCTTCGTCGCGACCGAGCAGAACCGGCTCACCAGGCTGTTGACCTCGCCCAACCGCGAGGTCGGCGAGGTGCTGTCCGACTTCGACCCGCGCGGCGAGGCCCTGGTGATCAGCACGCCGTACGCGCACGTCCCGGAGTTCGCGGGCCGGCCCGTGCTCAACGCCCGCCGCCCCGAGTGGGTGGAGCTGGAGAACAAGACCACGATCGACGCCCTGTGGGACGAGCTGTCCGCGCCCCGCGCGCCCGCCGTCGTGCTGGGCCTGGACTTCGACGCCCTGTGGGAGGCGAGCCTGCGCCTCGACAAGGGCGCGGGCGCGGTGTGGTCCGGCGACGGACCGGCGATCAACGGCGGCGCGAACTTCGTGCGCCGGGTCCGCGACCGGGCCGAGGCGCGCGAGGCGTTCGACGTGCTCGCGGCCAAGTGCGAGTTCATCCGGGTGATGCCGTTCCTGGAGGGCATCCCGGTGAGCGTGCACGGGATCGTGTTCCCGGACGGCACGGCGGTGCTGCGGCCGATCGAGATGGTCGTGCCTCGCCGCGCCGGCCAGGCCCGGTTCCTGTACGCGGGCTGCGCCTCGTACTACGACCCGCCCGCCCGCATCCGCGAGCAGATGCGCAACCTGGCCCGCCGGGTCGGGGAGCGGCTGCGCGAGACCGTCGACTACCGGGGCACGTTCACCCTGGACGGCATCGCCACCGCCGACGGCTTCCTGCCCACCGAGATCAACACCCGCTACGGCGGCGCGATGGTGTGCTTCGAGGACGCCCTGCCGCAGCTCCCGCTGGCGCTCGTGCAGGTGGCCCTGGTCGCCGGGCACGACCTGGGCGTGTCGTCGATCGAGTTCGAGGAGCTGCTGGTCTCGGCGGCGGACAACTACCGGCACGGGTCGGTCGGCGCGAACGTGCGCGCGGTTCACCCGACCGAGATCGTGGAACGCCCGATCGTGTTCACCGAGTGGTCGTGCCGGTGGGCCCACCCGGAGGAGGCGCCGCACGCCGTGCTGCGGCTGCGGCCGTCACCGCTGGGCGCCCGGCTGGAGCTGGACCTCGAAGCCGACCAGCTCCCGCGCGGCAGGCCGGTGGTGGCGCTGACCGTGGCCGCCTTCGCGCTCGCCGACCAGGACTGGGGCACGTCGCTGGGCCCCCTGGAACCCGCCGTCCCGGTCGACGACGACGAGCTGGTCGCCCCGGTGGTCGAACTGGGCGCGGTCACGGCGTGACGCACTCCTGGTCGCCGTACGCGGCCAGGTAGGCGTACCGGTAGCCCATGAGCTGGAGGGTCACCTCGGGCGGCTGGTTGACCGGGTACCGCTTGCCCCGGTACGCGCGCAGCAGCTCGGGGTGGCCCTGCGCGGTGGTGCGCAGCAGCAGGGGCGTGGTCGGCGCGCCGCCCACCAGGTGGCGCGCCACCCGGGCGGCCTGCGCCAGCAGCCGCGGCGAGTGGTCGTCGGAGGCGATGGCGTCGGCCACGTCGGACACGTGCGGCGGCACCGCCTCGGGCACCGCGATGGCCAGCGCCATCGAGCACGCCACCTCGGCGCCCGCCAGCGTCTCGAACACCTTCGGCGCGCCCTTGGCGACGTCGTACCGGGTCTGGGTGATCCAGTCCGGCGGCTGCCTCGGCAGCTCGCGGCCGAGCGCGTTCCACCGGCGCCGGGTGCGCTTGCCGTCGTCGGTGAAGCCCGCGCTCGCCAACGCCATCGCGGCCAGCAGGAAAATCATCCGATCGCGTGTGTCCGCGGGCACCCGGTAGCTCGCGCCCAGCTCCACCAGGAACGGCACGGCCCGCGCGCTGGCCTCGGACACCGTGTCCTCGTCCAGCAGGCGGCCGAACAGCGCGACGCAGGCGGCCTCGCGCACGGACCGGTCGTCGTGCACCGCGTCGCGCAACAGGTCGTCCACGCCCGTCCCGCGGGAGAGGACCGACCAGGGCACGTCCTCCAAGCCGCGCAAGGGATCGGGCCTCTGCCATGCAGGTGGGAGCTCCATGCGCGCAAGCTACGCGATTCGGCGAACCGGTACCGGCGGGATCACTCGTCAGCGGAACGGCCGGCCGGCCGTACGATCGCGCGGTGCGCGGACCCCACTTCAAGGTCGTCGACCTGTTCTCCGGTGCCGGTGGCATGAGCCTGGGCTTCCAAGCGCACCGGGACTTCACCGTCGTCGGCGCGGCCGACGCCCAGATCGGCAAGCCGTCCTCCCGGTTGGGGTCGTTGCGCTGCAACGGGATCTACCGGGACAACATCGGCGTCGACCCGCTCCAGGTCGACCTGGGCCGGCTGGACCCGGCCGTGCTGCGCCAGGTGTGGGGCCTGGAGCGGGGCGAGCTGGACGTGCTGGTGGCGTGCCCGCCGTGCTCCGGGTTCACCCGGATCTCGCCGAACAACCACCTGCGCGACGACCCGCGCAACTCGCTGGTGGGCCGGGTCGCGGCGTACGTGGCGGAGTTCCGGCCGCGGGTGATGGTGCTGGAGAACGCGCGCGAGCTGGTCAAGGGCAAGCAGCGGCACCACCTGGACGGGTTGACCGACCAGCTGCTGGAGCTGGGCTACGAGGTGGACGCCTCGACGCACGTGTTCTCCCGCTTCGGCCTGCCGCAGCTGCGCGAGCGGGCCATGGTGGTGGCGGTGGACTCGGGCGTGCCGCTGCGCACGCTGGACGACGTGTGGGCCGGCTGGGAGGTCAAGCCGGGCGCGACGACCGTGCGGCGGGCGATCGGCAGGCTGCCGTTCGTCGAGGCGGGCGAGGCGCACCCGGACGACGCGATGCACGTGTCGCCGTCGTTCCGGCGGGACCGGTCGCTGGAGCGGATGCGGGCCATCCCGGCCGACGGCGGCTCGTGGGGCGACCTCGTGGGCTCGGCGGCGGAGCTGCTGCTGAACCCGGCGCAGCGCAAGATCATCCAAGAGGGCAAGTGGGGCTCGCACCCCGACGTGTACGGGCGGATGTGGTGGGACGAGCCCGCGCGGACGATCAAGCGCGAGTGCGGCCACGTCGGCAACGGCCGGTACGCGCACCCCGAGCAGCACCGGCTGTGCACGGTGCGGGAGATGGCGCTGCTCCAGGGGTTCCCGCGCAAGTTCCGGTTCGACGTGTCCGTGATCGGCAACGCCTACCGGCACCTGGGCGACGCGGTGCCGCCGCTGATCTCGTTCCAGTTGGCGGCGCTGGTGAGGTGGATGCTGACCGGCCAGGCGCCGACGGCGAAGGACCTGTGCCTGCCCGGGACGTCGCTGCGGGTGGGCGACATCCGGCCGATCGCGCCGTCCGCCCTGGTCGCCTAGATCACCTTTTGACAACGGTGTGATCTCGAAGGGGATTTCCGGGGAATGCGGTGTCTTCTGTGGACCAAGCCGCTGAACTGCGGAAACCGGAGTTGTCCACAGGGGGCTGACGGGCGTTTCGCCTTGTCCCGAAACGGACTTCCGCGCCCGGACCTCGACGCGGTGTCGATCACTGGACCGTCCACATCGGAGTCCCCGCCTGTGTTTCCGCTGGTGAAGTCCCTTGTGGAGGAACGTGAGGCCTTGCCGGATCGAGTGACGCCGGATCGGATAAGGTTCGGCCGATTCTGTCGATCCGGTGTCGAACCCGCGCGGAGGCGTTCCACCGCTGTCGACAGACCGCCGCCTTGAACCACACCAACGGGCTACCCTCGCGAGCCTCAAGGAGACACATGGCATCCCGGTCGACTCTGAAGCGCCTCGGCGCTGCGATCCTCGGCTCCGCCTTCGTCCTGATGTCGGCCCTGCCGGCCGCCGCCGCCGAGAAGCCGAAGGTGGAGCCCGAGCGGCCCGACGAGCCCGGCATGGGCATCTGGCTGGAGCGCTCGGGTCAGCTGCTCGACGGCAACCCGGACCAGGACGGCACGCAGCCGTTCAACGCCGAGCTGATCGGCCTCAGGATCACCACGGGCGACTCGAACGAGCGGGCCAAGGCGTACTGCGTCGAGCTGCCCACGCGGCTCTACGACGGCAAGCCGCTCGAAGAGGTGCCGTGGGGCGAGCACCCGAACCCCGAGACCAAGTTCAAGGAGAACGCGGGTCGGATCAACTGGATCCTCCAGAACAGCTACCCGAAGCTCAGCATCGAGGACGCCCGCGCCCTCTACGGCGTCGGCGAGGCCAAGCGGAGCATCCTGATCACCGCCGCGCAGGCCGCGATCTGGCACTTCAGCGACGGCGTCGACCTGCGGGTCCAGGACTCGACCGCCGAGGACGAGGACACCAAGGACGGCACGGTCGACGAGCTCGTCTACAAGTCCTACAAGTACCTGGTCGACAACGCCCAGGACCTGGCCGAGCCGAAGCCCACGCTGGACGTCGACCCCGCCCAGCAGAGCGGCGAGGCGGGTGACCGGATCGGCCCGTTCACCATCTCCACCACGGCCGACGAGGTGAAGATCAACGCCAACCTGCCCGAGGGCGTGAAGCTGGTGGACGCGGAGGGCAACGCGCCCGGCGCCGCGACCGCCGGCGCCGCCGCCTCCGACGCCAAGACCGTCGAGGTGTGGGTCCAGGTCGACAAGGGCGTCGCGCCCGGTTCGGTGGAGTTCACCGTCGAGGCCGAGGGTGAGCTGCGCAGCGGCCGGCTGTTCGTGTCGGTCGACAAGAACGACAAGACCCAGTCGCTGGTGATCGCCTGGTCCGAGCCCGTGAAGGTCCAGGCCAAGGCGAAGGCCGACTGGGTCGAGGCGCCGGCCGAGACCACCCAGCCGAGCACCCCGTCCGAGACCACCTCCGCCACGCCGACCACCACCACGGCGGCCCCGACCACGACCACCAGCGCGGTCGTGGCGGGCGGCGGTGACACCGACGAGCTGGCCAGCACCGGCGCGTCGATCTTCGTGCCGCTCCTGATCGGCCTCGGCCTGCTGGGCGCCGGCGCGGCGGCCCTGCTGGTCGTGCGCCGCAAGCGCACCGCCTAGTCACAACGGGTGATGACGGCCCCCTCGGGAATCCCGAGGGGGCCGTGCTCGTTTGTCGCTGGGTGTGACCGGGCCGGTCGGGTAGCCTGCCTGGGGGAGTGCGAAGGAGCACCATGAACTTCGATGAGATCAAGGACAAGGCGTCCGAGCTGCTGGAGCAGAACCACGAGAAGGTGGACGCCGGCATCGACCAGGCCGCCGGGTTCATCGCCGACCGGTTCGGCCACGAGGAGCAGGTCCGGTCGGTGGCCGAGATGGCCAAGGACATCCTCCCGGGTGGGCAGTGAGCACGGCCGAGCAGGCGGCGCCGACCGGCGAGACCCGGTCCCCGGCCGCCCAGATGGTGACCTGGCAGGGCTACGACGTACCCCGGCTGGAGCAGGTGCGCCTGCTGCTGTCGGAGCGCAAGCTGCGCGCGTCCGGGCGCCTGGTGACGGCGGGCCCGGCCGAGCAGTTCAGCGGCTCGTACGAGGTGTCGGTCGGTGAGACCGGCGCGGTGAAGCGGGTCCTGCTGCGCACCGCGACGCTGTCCGAGGAGCGGCACGTGTCCATCAGCCGCTCGTCCGAGGGCGTCTGGCTGGTCGACCACGGCCAGGGCGCGGAACGGGCCGACTTCGACGGGGCGCAGGACGTGGACGTGCAGTTCGCGGTCCTGTTCAACGCCCTCCCCGTGCGGCGGCTCAACCTCCACGTGGAGGAGGGCGAGCACGAGGTGTCGATGGTCTACGTGACCCTGCCGGACCTGTCGGTGCAGCTCGTGCGCCAGCGGTACCGCACGGTCGCCCTCGGCGACGGCCGCTCGGTGGTCTCCTTCACGCACGGGGAGTTCCAGCAGGACATCACCGTCGACCAGACCGGCCTGGTGGTCGACTACCCCCGCATCGCCTACCGGATCTGAGAAGCGCGAAGCCCTGGCTCCCGCCGTCCGACGGGCCTACCAGGGCTCACTTCCTCGACCTAGCGGCCGGGGCTGGTAGCAGCTTATCGACTGAACGGCCTTGCCCGCTTTCATTAAATCGGGCGAGCAATCGTTTGCGCCCGTAGGGCGGGCACAACGATCGTCGGGTGAGCACACACGTCTTCGTCGACGAGTCACGCCGGGCGACCTACCTGCTGGCGGCCGCATTCATTCAGACGCGACGGCTGACCGCCCTTCGAACGCTGATGCGAGGATTGCGCGTCGCGGGTGAACGTCGGCTGCACTTCAAGAGTGAAAGCGACACCGTTCGCAAGGATGTGATCGGGCGCCTGGTCGACGCGGGGTTCCGCAGTCGCGTCTACTTCGGTCGTGGACCTGCCGAAGCCGTGCGTCAGGCATGTTTGGCCGACCTTGTCGCCGATCTCGTAGAGGAACCGGTCGCACGGCTGGTTCTCGATGCGCGGGGTAGGACGGAAGATCGCCTTGACCGGCGGGTCATCACCCGTTCACTGCGCGAGTGCGGTGTGCCTGACGATTCGATCTCGTACGAGCACATGAGTTCTCACGGTGACCCCGCGTTGTGGATTCCCGACGCCATCGCCTGGTGCTACGGCGCGGGCGGTGAGTGGCGCAGGCGCGTTGGTCCGCTGGTGGAAGCCGTGATCGATGTCGGTGTCGTGACCAGGCGTCGACAGCTGCGCTGAGAAGCGCGAAGCCCTGGCTCCCGCCGTCCGACGGGCCTACCAGGGCTCACTTCCTCGGTCGAGCGACCTCGGCTGCCTCGACCATACCAAGCGACCCCACCCCGCACCGTCGCTCGATCAGGCGATCTTCACACCCGAACGGCGATCGCCATCCCCTGCCCGACCCCCACGCAAGCCGCCGCCACGCCCAGGCCACCACCGCGCGCCCGCAGGTGCCGGCACAGGTCCACCACCACCCGCGGCAGCGAGGCGCCCAGCGGGTGACCGTAGGCGATGGCGCCACCGTGCACGTTCACCTTCTCCGGGTCCACCTCCGGCAGGTGGTGCAGCACCGACAGCGCCATCGCCGCGAACGCCTCGTTGACCTCCCACAGGGCGACGTCCTCCGCGGCCACCTTCAGCCGCCCCAGCAGCTTCCGGATCGCGGAGACCGGCGCCAGCGTGAACCGCTGCGGGTCCTCCGCCGTCACCGCCGACCCGAGGAACTCCGCCAGCGGCGTGACGCCCAGCTCCGCCGCCACCTCCTCGTCGCCCATCAGCACCGCCGCCGCGCCGTCGTTCAGCGGCGACGCGTTGCCCGCCGTCACCGGGCCGCCCTCCGAGAACGCCGGCTTCAGCTTCGCCAGCTTCTCCAGCGACGTCTCCGGCCGCACGGACTCGTCCCGCCGCACCGACGACCCGTCCGGCAGCAGCACCGGGAACGCGAACCCGTCGTGCACGCCCGCGTCCCACGCCGCCGACGCCCGCCGGTGCGACCGGAGCGCGAACCCGTCCATCTGCTCCCGCGTGATCCCCAGCGACACCGCGACGTCCTCGGCCGCGCGCCCCAGCGGCACGGTCCACTCGGCCCTCATCCGCGGGTTCACCAGCCGCCACCCCAGCGCCGTGGACACCGACTCCAGCCGGTCGGCGAACGCCCGGTCCGGCCGCGGCACCACGAACGGCGCCCGCGTCATGCCCTCCACGCCACCGGCGACCAGCAGCGACGCGTCGCCCAGCGCCAGCGACCGCGCGGCCTGCGCCATCGCCTCGCCGCCCGACGCGCACAGCCGGTTGACCGCCACCCCGGGCACCGAGGTCGGCAGCCCGGCCAGCAGCGCCGCCATCCGCCCGACGTTCCGGTTCTCCTCGCCCGCGCCGTTGGTGTTGCCGAGCAGCACGTCGTCGATCCGCGCCGGGTCCAGCGCGGGGTGCCTGCGCAGCAGCTCGGTGATCGGCAGCGCGGCGAGGTCGTCCACGCGGACCCCGGACAACCCGCCGCGGTAGCGGCCGAACGGGGTGCGGGCGGCGTCGAGGATGAGGGGCCGTGGCATGGCCCCATCTTGTCACCGGCCGACGAGGAAGGGGATGAACGCCGAGGTGGGTCGGGTCTCACCCGAGGCGCCGAACAGCCTGACCTCGATCAGGTGCGGCCCGGCCGCGAACCCGGAGGTGTTCAGCGCCAGCCGGTACCGCCCGACGACGCCCGGGCCGCCCCGGTCGGTCGGCACCGCGGCCACCTGCTCGCCGTCCACCCGCACGGTGAACCCGGCCACCCCGGCGAGCGGCGCGCCGGGCCGGCCGCTCAGCCCCAGGTCGAACACCAGCCGGCCGGGTCGCACGGACCCGCCGGGGGGCAGGGCCTGGCCGGCCGCGTCCAGCACCGTCCCCTCGACGCGGGGCAGCTCCGGTCCTGGCGGTCCCGGCGCCGGGGCGGCCGGCTCCGGGCGCGAGGGCGTGCCGCTCAGCTCCAGGTCCACGTGGGTCACCTGCACGCGCAGCCGGGTCAGCAGCGTCACGAAGAGGTCCCCCGACGCCGTCCTCAACGCCTCCGCCGGCAGGTCCGCCACCACCGGGTAGGGCACGCCCGGCCGCCACGGCGTCCCGGGCGCGGCGGGCCGCAGCGGCACCTCCACCCCGGCCACCGACGCGCTCAGCGCGGGCGCCCCCGGTGACGCGTCGGTGTGCAGCAGCGCCATCCGCAGCTGCCCGCCGGTCACCCCGGGCAGCGGCGCGCCGCCCCCGCGCTCCCACGCCTCGGCGGCCACCTCGACCTCGACGTCGGGCGCGGCCACCAGCGGCGGCGGCGAGGCGGGGGCCGCGTCGAACGCGACGAGGCTGAACGCCACCCGCTGCCCGGTCGGCCCGGAGACGGACACCAGCGCGGTCGCCTCGGACCACGTCGGCACGACCGGGCTGACGGCCACCAGCTCGCCGTCGAACAGCACCCGCGCCCCGTCGCGCCGCAGCACCAGTTCCCACCGGTGGGTGAACCCGGGGTCGAGCGCGGGCACCTCGCGCACCACCCGGGTCGGCGTGCCCTCGGGGGTCCGCACCGCCACGTCGGTGGTCCCGTTGCCGGTGTCGACCAGCAGCCGCACGGTGCCCGGCGGCAGCCCGTCCGCGCCGACCACCGACACCGGTCCGGGCACCAGGTCCAGCGCCAGCTCGCCGTCGGCGCCGGGCGCGTCGGTGTCCACCGCGAACCGGCCGAGCTCGTCGCCGTCCCGGAGCGCGAACGGCGTCCGCGACCGCAGCGTGGCGGGCGCCGCCGCGCAGTTGCCGGTGAGCACCAGCCGCCGGCCGTCGTCGCCGCGGCCGGGCGTGGCGCGCGCGCAGTTCGGCCGGGACAGCAGCCGCCACCGCGTCGCGTCGGGCGCGTCGTCCTGGTCGAACCGGTCGACCGACGCGTAGTCGTCGGGCGGCCGGTCGTGCGGGGTCCCGGAGGACTTCGCGGGCGCGGACCGCTGCCCGAACGCGTCCACCGCGTACACCTCGACCACGTGCGGACGCTCGTCCTCCAGGCCGTCGAGCTGGATCGAGGACCGCGTGACCAGCTTCGACCGGTCGGCGCGGTCGGTGCCCCAGCGCACCTCGTAACCGGGCGCCCCGCCCTCCCAGCGCAACTGCAACCGCCGCGGCCCGGACATCACGACCAGGTCCCGCGGCGCTTCCGGCGGCGCGCCGGCGGTCGGCACGAGCACGCCCTCGGCGGCGAACGGCGCGAGCGACGTGGGCGGCGGCGCGGAGGCGCCGGTCGGCGTGGCCGGCTCGCCCGCGCCCGCGGTCCGCAGGACCCCGACGACCCCGCCGAACAGCACCGCGCCCGCGGCGATGAAGGCGATCCGGCGACGGTCCACAGCGCAAAGCTAGGTGCCGGGGTGACGGCGGTCACCCCTCGTTGCGGAGCCGAGACCTACAACGGCCGGATCTGGAAGCTGTGCTGGTGCTTCCGCACCTCGCCCCGCTCGTCCACCGGGAGCACCCGCACCGCGACGTCGTGGCCGCCGGTGGGCACGTCGTCCAGCCGCAGCGCGAACTCGTGGCGCCCGCCCGCGGACCCGTTCGTGGGCAGCGTGGCGATCCGCTCGCCGTCGAAGTCGACCTCGATGCCCTTCACCGCGGCGACCTCGCGCGCCGTCGGGTCGGCCAGCTCGACGACCACCCTGGCGACGCCGTCCTCGCGCACCACCGCGATCGACGGCGCGGGCACCGCCGGCACGGGCGGCGGGAGGTCGGTGACGCGGGGCAGGGGGCGGCGCGCGTCCGGGCCGTCGGCGATGACCAGCCGGGCGTCGGTCACGTGCGCGTACAGGTCCGACCGGAGCTGAACGCGCCGCCGACCCGGCTCGTCCGACGCGGACAGCGGGAAGTCGGCGTAGACCACGTGCTCGTCGCCCCCGTAGCGGTCCTCCGGCATGCGCGTCGCGGGCGCGGAGCGGGAGCCGAACTCCAGGGTCATCGGCGCGTCGGAGGGGGTGAACACGGTCGCGACCACGCGGACCGAGGTGCCGCCCGACAGCAGCGAGTCGGGTGGGTGGCCCAGCACCGAGCCGATGCCCGAGCCGAGCTTCACCACCGAGGCGGGCTCCGGGTCCGCCGGCACGCCGCCGGTGCCGAACGAGTCCAGCAGGGTGTTCCGGGCCTCCCGGAACACCAGGCGCGGGTGGGCGACCCGCCAGGGCACGGCCACGGGCGCGCCGGCCAGCGCCACGCCGTCGCGCAGCGCCACCACGGAGCCGGGCAGCACGCGCACCTCCCAGCGGTGCCGCACGCCCGACGACGGCCGCGTGAACGTGCCCGCGGCGGGGATCACCTCACCGGTGGCGGGCACGCCCTCGCCGATCTCGAAGCGCGCGCTGGTCGTGGTGAGGCGCAGGACGACCGCGCCCGGCGGCGGGCGTTCCGCCAGGGCGGGCAGGTCCTGGAACGGTTCGGGCAGCAGGGCGATCGACACCTCGCCGTCGGGGGTCAGCGGGCCGTCGGTGGTGAGGAGGACCCTGCCGACCGCGCCGTCCGGGGCGGGCTCGCCCAGCGCCATCGGCACGTTCGACTGGAGTTCCAGCAGGTCGCAGGAGACCTCCAGCCGCCCGCCGTTGAACGGGCGCAGGCCGAGGCAGTCGGTGCTGCCGCCGGTGGTGTCGTAGGGCTTGTTGGCGGTCAGGACGCGCCAGCGCCGCGGCGGGAGGGACTCCGGGCCGTCGAACCGGTCGACCGGCTCGAACAGGCCGTGCACCTGCGCCGCCTCGTACGCCAGCCGCGGCACGGCGGTCGCGGTGGCGGGCCCGGAGCGGTTGCCCAGCCCGTCGACCGCGCGGACCTCCACGGCGACGTCGGCGTTCACGTCGAGGTCGGTCAGCTCGGTCTCGGTGCCCTGGACCAGGCGCGTCGCGCCGTTCCAGCGGACCTCGAAACCGCCGTGGTCGAGGCCGCCCGCGGCGGTCCAGCTCGCGCGGAGGCTGGTGCGGTCGAGCGCGGTCAGCGCCAGGTCGGTGGGCGTGCGCAACTCGCGCGTGTCCGGCACGAGCTCGACGCGGTCGGAGAGGAAGCGCTCGAAGGTCGGGGGAGGGGGCGGGGCGGACTCGTCGCGCAGCAGGGCGACCGTGCCGCCGAGCAGGGCGACACCACCGACCAGGGCCACCAGCTTCCGGCGCTCCACGGGCCGACTCTAGGGCCGCGCGCGTGCTCAGGGTGTGAGGGCGAGCACGGTTGAGCCGTTCAGCCCAACGACGCGGCCGCCCCGGGAACCCAGGTCGCGCAGGGCCGCCAAGGCGCCCGGAGCGGTCAGGTCGAGGGTGGTGCCGGTCAGCTCGGGCCGGTTCTCCAGGGCCAGGCGGGCGGTGTGGCCCGCCTCCACGGTCTTGGCCAGGCCGCCGGTCGAGGCGAGCGAGCCGCGGGCCGCGCCGAGCCTGCCCAGCGCGTCGTCCACGGCGCCCAGCAACGCGGCCCGGTTTCCCTCGCACATCGCCAGGACCAGCTCGGGGCGGCTGCCCGCGACGCGCGTGCCGTCGCCGAACGAGCCCGCGGCCAGGGAGAGGGCGAGCGGGCCGCCGTCCGCGCCGACGCCGGCCAGCACGGCGGCGAGCAGGTGCGGCAGGTGGGAGATGCGGGCCACCGCGGCGTCGTGCTCGGCGGCGGTGGTGGGGACGACGTGGGCGCCCGCGGCGAGGGCCAGGCCGATGACGTCGGAGAGGACGTCGAGGTCCGAGCCGTCCTCGGCGGTGACGACCCAGGCGGCGTCCCGGAACAGGTCGGCGCGGCCCGCGTCCCAGCCGGACCTGGACGTGCCCGCCATGGGGTGGCCGCCGACGTAGCGGGCGTGCGGGGCGACGCGCGCGACGAGGTCGGCGACCGGCCCCTTGACGCTGACGACGTCGGTGAGGCGGACGCCCCCCGGGAGGGCGCGCAGCACGTCCTCCACAGCCGGCAGCGGGACCGCCACGACGACGAGGGCGTCCCGCGCGACCGCGCGCTCGAGGGCGGCGTCGAGGTCGACGACGTCGTGACCGTCCCGGCGCGCGGCCTCCGCGTCGTCGCCCGAGGCGGTCGCGCCCCAGGTCGCGAAGCCGGCGGCGGCCGCCGCGCGCAGCACCGACCCACCGATCAAACCCAGCCCCACCACGCACACGCTTCGCACGGCGCTCATCCTGCCGGCGACACCGCCCAACCCCTATTCGTCCACAGGCCCGGATTCATCCACAGGCCCGGGAGTTGTCCACAGGTCGCGGATCGCCCCTCGCGCCCCGATCCGCCCGCCGGCACGGTCGAAGCCATGAACACGACGCCGACCGCACCGCCCACGACCACCCGCCGGGCCGCCACCACCGGCCGGGCCGCCACCACCGGCCAGGCCGCGGTCGGGTGTCCTCCCGCGGCCCGGTCCAGCCCGTCACCTCACGCGCCTGCGGCCACCCGCAGCGGCGTCAGCGACAGCGGCCTCAGCCTCAGCCTCAGTGCTGGCATCGGCATCGGTGTTCCTCCACCGCAGGTTTCACCGCAGGGCGTCCAGCGCGAGGGCGGTGTAGACGACCACGCCGTGCTCCATGGCCGCTTCGTCGAACAGCACCCGGCTGGAGTGGTTGGGCTCGGCCTGCTCCAAATCGATCCCGCGCGGGCAGGCGCCCAGGAACGCCATCGCGCCCGGCACCCGCTGCAACACGTAGGAGAAGTCCTCCGCCCCCATCAGCGGCTCCTCCATGGGCGCGGCCCAGCGCGCGCCGAGCGCGGCGGACGCCACGTCCACGACGTGCGGGCCGACCTCGGCGTCGTTCACCGTGACCGGGTAGCCGGGCACGATCGAGACGTCGGCGGTGCAGCCGTGCGCGGCGGCGACGTGCTTCACGACCTGCTGCAACTCGCGGTGCACCAGCTCCCTGGTCTCCTCCGACAGGGTCCGGATGGTGCCCTCCACGAAGGCGGTCCCCGGGATGATGTTGGTGGTCGTGCCCGCGGCGATCCGGCCGATCGTGACCACCGCCGGCTGGTGCACGCTGACCCGCCTGGCGACCATCGTCTGGAGCGCCCCGACCATGGCGGCGGCGGGCGGCACCGGGTCGATCGCGTCGTGCGGCATGCCGCCGTGCCCGCCGCGGCCGGTGACGGTGATGTGGAAGTTGTCGGCCGAGGCCATCGTGGGGCCGGGGCGGCTGATGACGACGCCGGACTGGAGCGTCGAGGTGATGTGTAGGGCGAACGCCTTCTCCACCGGCGTGCCCGCCGCGTCCAGCACGCCCTCGTCGAGCATGTGCCGCGCGCCGTGGTGGCCCTCCTCGCCGGGTTGGAACATGAACACGACCTGCCCGGTCAGCGCCTCGCGCCGCGAGGACAGCAGGCGCGCGGCCGACGCCAGCATGGCGACGTGCGTGTCGTGGCCGCAGGCGTGCATGGTGCCGTCGACCTCGGAGGCGTACGCCAGGCCCGTCTCCTCCTGGAGCGGCAGGGCGTCCATGTCACCGCGCAGCAGCACGGTCGGCCCCGGCTTGGCCCCGCGCAGCACGGCGGTGACCGAGCTGCTGGACCTGCCGGTGGTCACCTCCAGCGGCAGGCCGGACAGCGCGTGCTGGATCGCGGCCTGGGTCGCGGGCAGGTCCAAGCCCTGCTCGGGGTGCCGGTGCACCTGTCGGCGCAGCGCCACGGTCCTCGGCTGGAGGGCACGGGCGGCCTCCACCAGCCCCGTGAAGCGGGGCTCGGGAGCGGTCGTCAAGGCGTGCGGCAGAGTTGTGCTCATCCCTCGATAGTGGCACCGGAAGCCCCCGGTCGCCCGCGCCTGCGGCCCCCGTGCTACCGGGCACGTGCCCGTGGCCCTACGGTGTGCACATGGCACACCAGGAGCCGGTCAACGGCTTCGCTGTCGCGGTGGTCCGGGAGGACGGCCGCTGGCGGTGCAGCAAGATGGACAGCTCGGCGCTGTCCGAACTCGATGCGGCGATCACGGAACTGCGCCAACTGCGCTCGACGGGTGCCGCCTTCGGGATGTTGGCGGTGGACGACGAGTTCTTCATCATCCTGCGCCCGGTGCCGGGGGGAGTGGCGCTGTTGCTGTCCGACGCCGCCGCGGCGCTGGACTACGACATCGCCGCCGACGTCCTCGACCTCCTGCGGGTGGACCCGCCCGACGAGGAGGACGACGAGCTGTGGCCGGAGGGCGACCTCGGGGTCCTGTCCGACCTCGGCATGCCGCAGCACGAGTTGCAGGTGATCGTCGACGAGGTCGAGCTGTACCCGGACGAGCAGCTCCAGATGATCGCCCAGCGGTGCGGCTTCGGCGACGAGTTCACCAAGCTCCTGGACAGCATCCAGGCGTGACCACCGGCAAGCCGTACGAGGCCATGGTCGAGGCCGCGCTGGAGGTCGCCGCCGAGGCGCCGAGGACCGGCGACATCCCCATCGGCGCGGTCGTCTACGGCCCGGACGGCCGGGAGCTGGCCAGGGCCTGCAACGCCCGCGAGGCCCTGGGCGACCCGACCGCCCACGCCGAGGTGCTGGCCCTGAGAGCCGCCGCGACCGCGCACGGCGACGGCTGGCGCCTGACCGGCTGCACCCTCGCGGTCACCGTCGAGCCCTGCACCATGTGCGCCGGCGCCCTGGTCCTCGCCAGGGTCGACCGGGTGGTCTTCGGCGCCTGGGAACCCCGCACGGGTGCCGTCAGCTCTCTGTGGGACGTCGTCCGCGACCGGAGGCTCAACCACCGGCCGGAGGTGGTCGGCGGTGTCCTGGAGGCCAGGTGCGCGACCTTGATGGAGTCGTTCTTCCAGGACCTCTGAGCCAGGCGTGACCCCTCTGACCAGCACTTCCAGCTCCAACCGACCCCCGTTTGGGTCATCTGGGGGTGGTCTTGTATTGTTCTCGGCGGTGGCGTGTCCGAGCGGCCGAAGGAGCACGCCTCGAAAGCGTGTGAGGTGAAAGCCTCCGTGGGTTCAAATCCCACCGCCACCGCTGCTCAGAGCCCCGCTCACCGAACCCGGTGAGCGGGGCTCTGACGTTGAAGCGGCTTCTTCCCGCCCCCGCCTGCTCCGCCTCAGCCAGGCTCGGCTCCGAATGGGGGCGTCAGTTCGCTCCGCGCCGCCCCCCGAAAGGACGGGGCCTGCCCGCTGGTGCGCGGACAGGCCCCGTCCCCCCCGGCTCAGCGGCGGCCCGTCCTCTCCCCCCTGACCTGCCCGCCGGGAACTCGGCCGATCGTGATTTCCGGTTTCGGGAACAGGCGGATGACCACCTCGTCATCCCTGCCCTTCTTGCTCAGTACCAGCCACACCACACCGAAGACGAACACCAGGATCAGCGCGACGACGACCACGAACGCCCATGGACAAGCGCCGGCAAGAGCTGTCATGGAGCAAGAGTAGGGCGCGGGTGCGCGCACATTATGATTACCGGATCTTGGAGTAGAATGGGGACAGGTCGCCCGGAGTCGGTAATCATCGCAGCGGTAAGACCTTTTTAAACCACATCCGCGGCGCGGGCAAGATTAATTCCGACAGTCCACACTCTCGGGCTAGACGTCGCAGCGGAGCGTAGAGAGATCGACACGGTGCGCTCAGGTGCAAATTGCTCGTGTGATCTGCATCACACGTGGTGGCGTGGAAGTGTGCTGGTCCGAGCGTTACGACTTGGTGAAGGCGCTTGGCGGCTCGGTCGGCCACTGGGTGTCACACCCGATCTTCCCGGTGCTCCGGTTCAACTCGGGCAAACCGGAAGAACGCGTCCGGGCGTCGCGCTCTACCAATGTTAGTCCCCTTCCGGAATCAGGGGCAGGTGAACCGCGTCGATTCACGCGAAAAGCTGATGGTGTCGCTGCGGAAAGCGTCGCATCCCGGTCGAAACGGGCGCGGTGCTCCCGGGAGGCGGAGGGCGCCCGGTTGCCGTAAGGTCGGTCGGAAGATCGTTTTCCGGACGTGCGGCGGTGCGTGGTCGCGCGGGCCGGAGGGCGGGACCGAGTCGCGAGGTCCGGGGCGCGAGACCCGGGGCACGAGGTCGGGGTCCGGGGTTCGGGGCGGTTGCGGGGCCTGGAACGGCACAGGGGCGCCGAGCCGCACCTCGTCAGGCCGGGTCGGCGCCCCCGTTGTGCGCACCGCGCCCGCTCCGGCGCTGGGAGGGCCACCGGTCGGACGCGCGTCCGGCACTCTACCCCATCACTCGAACACACGTTCGAGTGAGTGGCCTGTGCTCAAGAGGCGGTCAACAGTTAGTGACGGCGACTACCGCCGTTCACTCGATCCGGGGAGGATGCGCGAATCCGCCAACCACCGGAGGACCCCTTGAGACCCACTCCGCTCCGCCTCGGGGTAGCGGTCACCGCCGCTTCGGCCGTGACGCTCGCCCTGGCCACGCCGATCCTCGCGGCCCCGAGCCCGGACGCCCTCGTCGCCGAGGTCTACGGCGGCGGCGGGAACTCCGGCGCGACCCTGACCCAGGACTTCGTCGAGCTGGCCAACCGCGGCGCGGCGCCGGTCTCCGTGGCCGGCTGGAGCGTCCAGTACCTGCCCGCCAGCGCCAGCGCGAGCAGCCAGTGGCAGGTCACCCCGCTGACCGGCTCGATCGCGCCCGGCGGCAGGTTCCTCGTCGCGCAGGCCAAGGGCGCCGGCGGCACGGTCGAGCTGCCCACCCCGGACGCCACCGGCACGATCGCCATGTCCGGCACCGGGGGCACCATCGCGCTGGTCACCGGCACCGCGGCGCTGACCTGCAAGACCGCCGCGGACT
Organism: Actinosynnema sp. NPDC059797; assembly: GCF_042732085.1. Taxonomy (NCBI): domain Bacteria; kingdom Bacillati; phylum Actinomycetota; class Actinomycetes; order Pseudonocardiales; family Pseudonocardiaceae; genus Actinosynnema; species Actinosynnema sp. NPDC059797. Next base: position 13,680 of record NZ_JBHWIE010000042.1, on the reverse strand, counting down.
GCGGCGCCGACACCCGCGTCCGCGACCTGGTCGGCTACGGCACGTCCACCGTGGTGCGCGAGGGCACGGCCACCGGCAACCTGGGCAACACCACCTCGGCCGCGCGCACCGCGCTGACCGACACCGACGACAACGCCGCGGACTTCACCGTCGGCGCGCCGACGCCGGTCAACTCCGCCGGTCAGACCCCGGGCGGTCCGGACCCGGACCCCGAGCCCGAACCCGGTGACAAGCGCATCCGCGACATCCAGGGCACCACCCGCGTCTCGCCGCTGGCGGGTCAGCGGGTCGCGGGCGTCCCGGGCGTCGTCACCGCCGTCCGCAACACCGGCGACCGCGGCTTCTGGTTCCAGGACACCGCCCCGGACGGCGACCCGCGCACCAGCGAGGGCCTGTTCGTCTACACCGCGGGCCTGAACCCGACCGTGGAGCCCGGCGACGACGTGCTGGTCACCGGCACGGTCGCCGAGTACCGGCCGGACGGCGACACCCCGTCCAACTCGCTCCAGACGCTCACCGAGCTGACCGGCGCCACGGTCACCGTGAAGTCCAAGGGCAACCCCCTGCCGACGCCGGAGGTCCTCTCCGTGCCCGCCGGCTACCTCCCGACCGCGGGCGGCGGCAGCATCGAGCAGCTCCCGCTCGACCCGGCCACCTACGCGCTGGACTACTTCGAGTCCCGCGAGGGCATGTACGTCCAGGCGAACGACCTCCGCGTGGTCGGGCCCACCAACAACTACAACGAAACCTTCGTCACGCTGAAGCCGGACCAGAACCCGACCGCCCGCGGCGGCACGATCTACCTCGGGTACGACCAGCCGAACAACGGCCGGATCAAGGTCAAGCCGGGCAGCGCGACGCCGGTCAAGAGCAACGTCGGCGACACCTGGCGCGGCGCGACCGTCGGCAACGTCGAGTACGCGAACTTCGGCGGCTACACCCTGGCGGCCAAGTCGGTGGGCGAGCACGTCCCGGGCGGCATCCAGCCCGAGGTCACCGACGCGCAGCGCGGCTACGAGCTGTCCGTGGCCACCTACAACGTGGAGAACCTGGCCGCGACCAACGACCAGGCGAAGTTCGACCGCCTGGCCGCCGCCGTGGTGCGGAACCTGGCCAACCCCGACATCGTCGTGCTGGAGGAGATCCAGGACGACAACGGCACCACCAACGACGGCACGGTCACCGCCGAGGCGACCCTCGCCAGGTTCACCGACGCCATCGCGGCCGCGGGCGGACCGCGCTACCGGTGGCGCCAGATCGACCCCGTGAACGGCGCGGACGGCGGCGCGCCGGGCGGCAACATCCGGGTCGCGTTCCTGTTCAACCCGGCCCGGGTGTCCTTCGTCGACCGGCCGGGCGGCGACGCGACCACCCCGGTCGAGGTCGTGAAGCAGCGCGGCCGCGCGGCGCTGTCGGTGTCGCCGGGCCGCATCGCGCCCGCCGACCAGGCGTGGGAGTCCAGCCGCAAGCCGCTGGCCGGCGAGTTCAAGTTCCGCGGCCGCACGGTCTTCGTGGTCGCGAACCACTTCAACTCCAAGGGCGGCGACCAGGCCATGCACGGTCGCTACCAGGAGCCGAACCGGAGCTCCGAGGTGCAGCGCCTCCAGCAGGCCGCGCTGCTCAAGGGCTTCGTGGACCGGGTCAAGGCGGTCGACAAGGGCGCCAACGTCGTCCTGGCGGGCGACATCAACGACTACCAGTTCTCCCCGGTCGTCAACTCCCTGACCGCGGGCGGGCAGGTCGTCGCCCTGATGGACACCCTCCCCGCCGCCGAGCGGTACAGCTACGTGTTCGAGGGCAACTCGCAGACCCTCGACCACATCCTGATCAGCTCGAACATCACCCGCTACCGCTACGACGTGGTGCACGTCAACGCGGAGTTCGCCGACCAGGCCAGCGACCACGACCCGCAGGTCGTGAAGCTGCGCCCGAGCACCGGCAACGCGAACGTGGACAAGGTCGCCTTCCTGCTGGAGGACGTCCTGGAGTGCCTGCCCCGCGGCTGAGCCGGACGACCACGAGGCCCCCTCGGACGCGGAGTCCGAGGGGGCCTCTCCTCGCGGCGGTCAGCTCCGGGTGGGCTCGGCCGTCGTGGTGGGGAAGGCCGTGGTGGGGAAGGCGGTCGTGGTGGTCGGGAAGACCGTGGTGGGCTCGACCGTGGTGGTCGGGAAGGCGGTCGTGGTGGGGAAGGCCGTCGTGGTCGGGAAGGGCGTGGTGCTGGGCGCCTGCGTGGTGGTGGGCCTCGGCGTGGTGGTGGGCGCGTGCGTGGTCGTGGTCGGCCTCGGCGAGGTGGTCGCCGTGGGGGGCTTCGGCGCGTCGGCGCACCGGGCGTCCTCCGGCAGGCCGGCGTACTCGTCGCCGACGAAGTAGATGGCGCTGGACCACTGCGTGCCGCCGTCCTGCCGGCCGATGTTCAGCCACACGTCGTTGGTGTAGCCGAAGTCCGTGACCGACTCGCCGTGCACCCAGCAGTACGCGCCGACCGTCCAGCCGGCCAGGACCGGGCTCCCGGGCGCCTGCGTGCACGCCGTCGAGGGGCAGTGCCGGACCTTGACGTCGTGCCACGCCGTGGCGCTGTACTGCGGGGGCCCGCTCGCGCCGACCCCGGTGGAGGGTGCGGCCCCGGCGACGCCGGCGGCGACCACGGCTGCCGCTGCGGCCACGGCTGCCGCGGCAGCCGTCGTGACGATCCTCATGTGCGTGTCCTCCCGGTAATCGGTCGATCACCGTTTAAACGCCGCAAGGCACCCGTTGCGTTGCCTCCGGGACGAGACAGGGCCCCGGTCACCTGGTGGTGACCGGGGCCCTGGTCTGCGGAGGATACGGGATTTGAACCCGTGAGGGGGTTAACCCAACACGATTTCCAGTCGTGCGCACTAGGCCGCTATGCGAATCCTCCGCCGGGGAGTCTAACGGACGGGTCCGGTCCGACCCAAAACGGCTGGTCCGCCCGGGAGGGGAAGTCGAATGGCGCGGAAGGGGCGCACCGCCGCGTCCACGACGCCTTGGTCACAGCGCCGCCCGCTCCGTACCGCCACCGCCACTTTGTTCGGTTAGGCTCACCTAAGGAGGTGCAAGGTGAAGCGTGGTTTCGTGGTCGTGCTGTCCGCCCTGCTGCTGGCCGCCTGTGGCGGCGGTGGTGGGGATGACCAGGGGAGCGGGGAGGGCGACGCCGCTCAGGGGGCGGTGACGGTCGACACCCGCTTCGGCCCGGTGACCGTCGAGGCGCCGCCGACGCGGGTGGTCGCGCTCGGCTGGTCCGACGCGGAGACCGCGCTGGCCCTGGGCGTGCAGCCGGTGGGCGCGAGCGACTGGCTCGGGTTCGGCGGCAAGGGCGTCGGCCCGTGGGCCGCGGACCTGTACCAGCAGGCCCCGGAGCTGCTGGGCACCACGGAGATCGACTACGAGGCGGTCGCCGCGCTCCAGCCCGACCTGATCCTCAACACCAAGTCCGACAACGACCAGGCCAAGCACGACACGTTGTCGAAGATCGCGCCCACGATCAGCGCGCCCAAGGACGTGATCCAGTACGGCACGACGTGGGAGCAGCAGGTCGAGCTGGTGTCGAAGGCCCTGTTCAAGGAGGACGAGGGCTGGAAGCTCATCGGCGACCTGAAGGCGAAGTTCGCCGAGAACGAGAAGTTCGCCGGCAAGACCACGGTGGTCGGCGCCTACTTCGACGGCAAGTTCGGCGCGTACGTCTCCGGCGACGCCCGGACCGACTTCATGAAGGCCATCGGCTTCACGCCGCGCCAGGACGTCGAGGACCTGGCGTCCGGCTCGTTCTACGTCGACATCTCGGCGGAGCGGCTCGACCTGCTCGACGCCGACCTGACCGTGCTGTTCCCGATCGGCGGCGACGCGAGCGCTCTCAAGTCCAACCCGCTGGTGCCGGAGAAGGCGCTGGTCTTGGAGGACAAGGACCTGGTCAACGCCTTCTCCAGCGGTTCGACGCTCGGCACGGCCTACGCGCTCGACCACGCCGTGCCGCTGTTCAGCCAGGCGCTCGGGCTCTAGCCGGACCGGCCCCGTCGGCGGGGCCGGCCATCGGCAGAACAGGCCGTCAGCAGTGCCGGCCGTCAGCAGAACCAGCCGTCGGCCACCCAGCCGTTCGCGTTGATGTGGCCGTAGGCGAAGCCGTAGACGTAGTTGCCGACCTTGGGTCCCTTCACCAGGAACGTCTGGCCCCGGTAGAGGGTGCCCATCCACGGGCCGTCGTTGGGCGCGGTGCGGACGTAGAGGTCGGTCGCGCACACGGTCTCGCGCTCACCGACGGTGCCGTTGGCCGCCTGGGCGGGTGCGGCGGTCGCCACCAGGGCGACCGCCGCCACGAGCAGCGCTTTGCTCACCACGAGTCGTACCCCCCGATGCACTCGGCGCGGAGGTAGCCCCAGTCGTTGGGGCCGAAGTCCATGCTCGCCGCCCAGCCGTTGTAGACGGGGTGGGCGCCGGGCGTGTGGCCGATCTTGTTGCCGTAGGTCAGCGTCCGCTTGAACTGGACCGGGCCGGACGCGTGGTCGTAGTTGCCGTAGAAGCTCGCCGTCTGGCAGACGACGATGGCGTGCCTGGGCACGACCGGGTCGGCCGCCGCCGTGCCGGACGCGAGGAGCAGGGTGGCGCACGTGAGGAGCAGGGCCCTCATGGCGTTCCTCCTTCACCGGGAGTTGCCGATGTCGGTGAAGAGTTTCCCGTGCCCGGCGCGAGGGCGTCCAGGGCGGTTGGCTACACTGACTGCGGACCTCGTGCGGCACACACCCCATGAACCTCCCCAGGGCCGGAAGGCAGCAAGGATAAGTGGGCTCTGGTGGGTGCACGGGGTCCCCTTCTTTCTTCCCGCCCGGCCCGGCGGTGATGTCGGACCCTCCCGGTAAGGTCGCCGACGTGGCGCTCGCCCTCTACCGCAAGTACCGTCCGGCGACCTTCGGCGAGGTGGTCGGGCAGGAGCACGTCACCGACCCGCTGCGCACCGCCCTGGGCGCGGGCCGGGTCAACCACGCGTACCTGTTCTCCGGGCCGCGCGGCTGCGGCAAGACCTCCAGCGCCCGCATCCTGGCGCGCTCGCTGAACTGCGTGAAGGGCCCGACGCCCGACCCGTGCGGCGAGTGCAACTCGTGCGTGGGCCTCGCGCCCAACGGGCCGGGCAGCGTGGACGTGGTGGAGCTGGACGCGGCGAGCCACGGCGGCGTCGACGACGCCCGCGAGCTGCGGGACAAGGCGTTCTACGCGCCAGCCGAGTCGCGCTACCGGGTGTTCATCATCGACGAGGCCCACATGGTCACCACGCAGGGCTTCAACGCCCTGCTGAAGATCGTGGAGGAGCCCCCCGAGCACCTGATCTTCATCTTCGCCACCACCGAGCCGGACAAGGTGCTGCCCACCATCCGCTCGCGCACCCACCACTACCCGTTCCGGCTGATCCCGCCGAGGGACATGCGGGCGCTGCTGGAGCGGAACTGCGCGGCCGAGGGCGTGGCGGTCGAGCCGTCGGTGTTCCCGCTGGTCATCAGGGCCGGCGGCGGTTCGGCGCGGGACACGCAGTCGGTCATGGACCAGCTGCTGTCCGGCGCCGGGCCCGAGGGCGTCAAGTACGAGCGGGCGATCTCGCTGCTCGGCGTGACGGACGTGGCGCTGATCGACGACGTGGTGGACGGCCTGGCCAACGGCGACGGCTCGGCCGTGTTCGGCACCATCGACCGGCTGGTGGAGGCGGGCCACGACCCGCGCCGGTTCGCCTCGGACCTGCTGGATCGGCTGCGCGACCTCGTGCTGCTGCACGCGGTGCCGGACGCGGGCGAGCGCGGCCTGGTGAACGCGCCGGCCGACGAGCTGGCCAAGATGGCGGCCCAGCGCGAGGCGACCCGGCCGGCGACGGTCACCCGGTGGGCCGAGGTGCTGCACCAGGGCCTGACCGAGATGCGCGGCTCCACCGCGCCCCGGCTGCTGCTGGAGCTGGTCGCCGCGCGGATGCTGCTGCCCTCGGTGGGCGACGTCGAGTCGGGCCTGCTCCAGCGGGTCGAGCAGCTGGAGCGCCACGGACCGCCGGCCGGCGGCTCGGGCGGCGCGCCCGTGAACGGCGGCGCGCCCGCCGGGCGGACGTTCCAGCGGCCCTCGCAGCGCCCCGGCGACGCGCCGCAGCCCGCCGTGCGCCAAGCCACCGCACCTCAGGCCGAGGCGCCCCAGCCGGTGGCGCAGGCCGCCCCACCTGCGGTACCGCAGCAGGCGCCCGCACCGCAGGCCGCCGCACCGCAGGCCGCCGCGCCACAGCCCGCCGCGCCCCAGGACTTCGCACCGCAGGCCGCCGCACCGCAGGCGCAGGCCCCCGCACCGCAGGCGCCGCAGGCACCCGCACCGCAGGCGCCCGCGCCGGTCGACCGCCCGGTCGCGCCACCGGCCCGGCCCGCCCCGGTCGAGCGCCCCGCGCCCGAACCGCAGGCGCCCGAACCGCAGGCGCCCGCCGGCGGCCTCGACGCGGTCGAGCTGCGCCGGCGCTGGTCGGAGCTGCTGGGCGTGGTCCGCGGCGCCAGCCGCAGCACCGAGGCGATGCTCACCAACGCCGCCGTCGCCGACGTGGACGGCACCGTGGTCACCCTCACCCACCCGTCCGCCCCGCTGGCCCGCCGCCTGGCCGAGCCGCGCAACGCCGACGCCATCGCCGCCGCGCTGGCCAAGGTCCTGGGCGGCACGTGGCAGGTGAAGTGCGTGCACGGCGAGCCGAGCGCCGCACCGGCCCGCCCGGCGCAGCAGAAACCGTCCCGACCCGCCCCGACCAGGCCCAGCCAGGCCCAGCCGCGCCGGCCCGAGTCGACCAGGCAGGCCCCACCCACCTCGTCGGCGCCCGCCGACGACATCCCGCCCCCGCCCGAACCGCCCGAGCCCGACGACCCCCTGCCGCCCGAGCCCGTCGACGAGGAGGAGATGCTCGCCGAGGCCGCCCGGCCGACCGAGGAGGGCGGCCAGGGCCTCGACCCCGAGGCCGTCGTGCTCAAGCTCCTGGCCGACGAGCTGGGTGCTCGCCCGTTGAAGGGCTGATCGACGCGGCTACGCTGGTGAACGGCGGCAAACCCGGAAGAGAGGAACCCGCGGTGCAACCCGGTGGGCCCAACATCCAGCAGATCCTCCAGCAGGCGCAGGAGATGCAGCAGAAGCTCGCGGCCACCCAGCAGGAGCTGGCCGAGTCCGAGCTGACCGGCACCGCGGGCGGTGGTCTGGTGACCGCGGTGGTGTCCGGCGGCGGTGAGCTCAAGCGCCTGGAGATCGACCCGAAGGTGGTCGACCCGGACGACGTCGAGACGCTGTCCGACCTGGTCGTCGCCGCCGTGCGCGACGCGAACCGAGCCGCCCAGGAGCTGGCCGCCCAGAAGATGGGCCCGCTGGCCGCGGGCATGGGCGGCATGGACGACCTCGGTGGCCTCGGGAAGCTGTTCGGCTGATGTACGAGGGGCCCGTCCAGGACCTGATCGACGAACTCGGCCGGTTGCCGGGCGTCGGTCCCAAGAGCGCGCAGCGCATCGCCTTCCACCTGCTCGCCGCGGACCCGGCCGACATCGGCCGGCTCCAGGACGCCCTGCAGAAGGTCAAGGACGGCGTGGTGTTCTGCGACGTGTGCGGCAACGTCTCCGCCGAGGCGACCTGCCGCATCTGCCGCGACCCGCGCCGCGACCTGACGCTGATCTGCGTGGTGGAGGAGCCGAAGGACGTGCTCGCGGTGGAGCGGACCCGGGAGTTCAAGGGGCGCTACCACGTCCTGGGCGGCGCGCTCGACCCGCTGTCGGGCGTCGGGCCGGACCAGCTGCGGATCAAGCAGCTGCTCACCCGCATCGGCACGGACGTCAACGAGATCATCATCGCCACGGACCCCAACACCGAGGGCGAGGCGACCGCCACCTACCTGGTGCGGATGCTGCGCGACTTCCCCGGACTCACCGTCACCCGGCTCGCCTCGGGCCTGCCGATGGGCGGTGACCTGGAGTTCGCCGACGAGCTGACCCTCGGCCGGGCGCTGTCCGGCCGGCGCAGCATGTGAGGCTCGTCGCGGTCGACGGCCCGTCCGGCTCGGGCAAGTCCACCTGCGCGGCGCGGCTGGCCGAGGAGCTGGGCGCGCCGGTGGTCCCAACCGACCACTTCGCCACGTGGACCGACCCGGTCGCGTGGTGGCCGCGCCTGCTGCACGGCGTCCTGGAGCCCCTGTGGCGGGGCGAGCCGGGGCGCTACCGGCGCATGGACTGGTCCGAGGGCTGGCCGCGGCTCGGCGAGTGGGTCACCGTGCCGGTCACGGACGTGCTGGTCGTCGAGGGCGTGTCCGCCGCGCGGCGCGCCATCGCGCCACGCCTGGACGAGGCCGTCTGGGTGGAGCTGCCGGACCCGGCGGAGCGGCTGGCCAGGGCCGTGGCCCGGGACGGCGAGGCGAGCCGCGCCCACCTGGAGCGCTGGCAGGCGTTCGAGCGCGGCTGGTTCGCCGTGGACGGGACCAGGGAGCGCGCCACCCGCGTCGTCACGGTGGGGTGAACGCCGCCGGACCGCCGGACCGCCGGACCGCTGAGCCGCCGGGCCGTCCCGGGGCTACCCCAGCCGCCGGCGCACGACGTCGGCCTCCGTCGGGCAGCCGACCGCGCCGAACCCGTCCAGCGCCGCCCGCCAGCGCGCCACCGCGCCGTCCCGGTCGCCCGAGACCGCCAGCACGTCGCCCACCAGGTGCTCCGCCCGCGCCAGCACGAACCGCTGGCCCGTGCTCCGGCTCAGCTCCAGCGCCCGCAGCGCCAGGTCCAGCGCCTGCGCCACGTCGCCCTGGTCCAGCCGCACCCGCCCCAGCACCGTCAGCACGTCCACCTCGGCCAGCCGCAGCCGGTAGCGGACTGCGCTGTCCAGGGCCTGGTGCGCCGAGTAGCGGGCCTCGTCCAGCCTGCCCGCCGCGCGGTGGGCCAGCGCGAGCCCCCGGCGGGCCACGCAGATGCCCATCGGGTAGCCGGTCTCCTCGGCGACCCGCAGCGCCTCGGTGGTGCGCTCCACCGCCTCGTCCAGCCGCCCCAGCCCGCACAGCGCCTCGCCCAGGGCGTTCGTCGCGTCGCACACGCCCTTGAGGTTGTCCAGGCCCTCGGCGATGGCCACGGCCCGGCCCGCCTCCTCCGCCGCCTCGGCGAACATGCCGCGCATCAGGTAGGTCAGCGCCAGGCCCTCGTGCGAGAAGTGCGCGAACCGCCGCGCGCCCGCCCGCTCGTACAGCTCGCCGCACCGCTCGTACAGCCGCGCCGCCCGCTCCGGCTCGCCCAGGAACAGGTGCGCCTCGGCCAGCGCCCGGTGGCTGTCGGCCTGCGTCATCCACGCGCCCAGCCGGTTGCCGACGTCCAGCGCGCCCTCGAACGACGACACCGCCCGGTCGAGCTGCCCGAGCTGCATGTAGACGCCGCCGAGGTTGAGCTGCGCGATGCCCTCCTGCTGGAGCGCGCCGATGGACCGGGTGATCACCAGGGCCCGCTCCAGGTGGTCGGCCGCCAGCTCCAGCTCGCCGACCTCGATGTAGACCGCGCCGAGGTTCGCCAGCACGGCCGCCTCCGCGGCGGGCGCGGCGCCGGTGCGCCGCTGGATCGGGATGGTGCGGCGGAAGTGGTCCACGGCCACCCGGTGCTGGCCGATCGCCCAGTACAGCGTGCCCAGCGAGGACAGCATCGCCACCTCGCCGACCGGGTCCTGCGTGGCCTGCGCCACCGCCAGCCCGGCCTTGGCCGTGGCCAGCCACTCCACCGGCAGCCCGGTCGGGTAGAAGTAGCGGCGCAGCGCGTCGGCCAGCTGCCACACGTCCGGGTCGGGCATCCGGTCGGCCGCGTGCACGACCAGCGCCACCAGGTTGCCCCGCTCGGCGTCGAGCCAGGCCAGCGCCTCGGCCGAGGACGCGAACAGCCGGGGCGTCACGCCCGCCGCCGCGCCGGTCCGCGGCAGCCGCAGCAGGGTGCTCTTGAACGCGTCCGTCGCGTTGTCCACCGACCTGATCGACCAGTCCAGCAGCCGCCGCACGGCCTGGTCGCGCTCGGCCGGGCCGTCCTCGAACTCCAGCCGCTCGGCCGCGTAGTCCCGCAGGAGGTCCTGGAACTGGTAGCGGCCGGGCACGTGGTTGTCGATCAGGTTCGCGGTGGCCAGCCGGTCGAGCCGGCGCCGGGCGTCCTGCGTGGTCAGCCCGCCCAGGGCGGCCGCCACGTCCGGCGTGATGTCGCCCGGAGCCAGGCTGAGCAGCCGGAACAGCGACGCCAGCTCCGGCTTCAGCGCGGTGTAGGACAGGTCGAACGCCGCGTGCACGGCGGCCCGCTCGTCGCCCTCCACGGCCAGCGCCGCCAGCCGGTTGCCCGCCCGCAGCTCCTCCACGTACGAGGCGATGGTGATCTCCGGCCGCGACAGCAGGTTGGCCGCCGCGATGCGCAGCGCGAGCGGCAGGTGCGCGCACAGGTCGGCCAGCTCGTCGGCGGCCCCGGACTGCGCGGCCACCACGTCCTCGCCGAGCATCCCGGCCAGCAGCGCCCGCGTCTCGGACCGGTCCAGCACGTCCAGCCGCACGTTCGACGCGGCGTGGCTCACCGCCAGCCCGCGCAGGGTGTCCCGGCTGGTCACCAGCACCGCGCACCCCGGCGAACCGGGCAGCAGCGGCCGGATCTGCTCGGCGTTGGCCGCGTTGTCCAGCACCAGCAGCACCTGCTGGTCGGTCAGCCGCGACCGGAACATCGCCTCCTGCTCGTCCTGGTCCAGCGGCACCTCGCCCGGCGGCACGCCCTGCGCCCGCAGGAACCGCGGCAGCACGTCGACCGCGCTCAGCGGCGGGCCCGGCGCGTACCCGCGCAGGTTCACGTACAGCTGCCCGTCGGGGAAGAAGTGCCGCAGCTTGTGCGCCGCGTGCACGGCCAGCGCCGTCTTGCCCACGCCCGGCGGCCCGGCCAGCGTGACCACCGGCACGCCCTGCGCGGTGCGCAGCAGCGCCTCGATGAGCTGGACGGCCTGCTCGCGGCCCACGAAGTCGCCGATGTCGGCGGGCAGCTGGGAGGGCACCACCCGCTCGCGCGCGGCGGGTGCCGACTGGCCGGCCTCCAGCGCGGGGGAGGAGTTCAGCACCTGCTGGTGCACGCGCCGCAGCTCGTCGCCGGGGTCGATGCCCAGCTCCTCGGCCAGCAGGCCGCCGACCTTGCGGTACGCGGCGAGCGCGTCGGCCTGCCGCCCCGACCGGTACAGGGCGACCATCAGCAGCGACCACAGCCGCTCCCGCAGCGGGTGCTCGGCGGTCAGCCGGTACAGCTCGGGCACCAGCTCGGCGTGCCTGCCCAGCTCCAGGTCCACCTCCAGGCGGCGCTCCTCTGCGTGCAGCCTGCGCTCGCCCAGGCGCGGCACCTCGTCGCGGTGCAGCACCTCCGACGGCACGTCCACCATCGCCGGGCCGCGCCACAGCGCCAGGGCCGCCGCGAAGATCGCCGACGCGGGTTCCAGCCTGCCCGCGGCCCGCTCCCGCTCGCCCTCCTCGACGAGCTGCTCGAACCGCATCACGTCGATCGTGCGCTCGTCGACGTCGATCAGGTAACCGTCGGGCACGGTCCGGATCGGCACGGCGGGCCCGAGCACCTGCCGAAGCCTCATCACGTAGGTCTGGAGCGTGCCGCGGGCCCGCGCGGGCGGGTCGGCGCCCCAGATGTGCTCCGCCAGCTCGTCCACCGAAACCCCGGCCCCGGCCCGCATGAGCAGCGACACCAGCAGCGAGCGCTGCCGCCCCGCCCGGACCGCCAGCTGCTCGCCGTCGACCAGCACCTGGAGCGGTCCGAGGAGGCGGAACTCGACCACTGGGCTCACCGGCGACCTCCCTCCGCGCGAGTGGGGTTTCTGTTGTCCGTTGTACAGCGTAGGAGAGCGTTTGCCCGATCCGCCGTGGTCACGTTGGGTCAGCGCTGGTGGACCGTATGTATGAGAATAGGAGGCCGCGTGGCCGGATCGTGACCTGTGCTGTCGCAGAAGGGTTGTGGTGACCGGTTAGGGTCCCTGACCACACCGTGAGATCCCGGATTTCCATAGGGGTGTTTGATGGTTCATTCCCGAACGGCACGACGCCGCTGGACGGCCGCGATCGGCCTGACCGGCGTCGCCGTACTCGCACTGTCCGCCTGTGCGCAATCCGAACGTGGGGGAGACTCCGGGACCGGCCAGACCGGCGGCACGATGGTCTTCGGCGCCGCGGGCGAGCCCAAGAACTTCGACCCGATCTTCAACGACGACGGTGAGAGCTTCCGGCCTATCCGCCAGATGTTCGACACCCTCATCACCTACAAACGAGGCACCGCGGAGCTCGCGCCCGGCCTGGCCGAGAAGTGGGAACCGAACAGCGACGGCACGTCGTGGACGTTCACACTCCGGAAAAATGTGAAATTCCACGACGGCACCGCGTTCAACGCCGAAGCGGTGTGCTTCAACTTCGACCGCTGGTTCAACATGAAGGGCGCCGCCGCCCAGAGCCAGATGATCTACTACGGCGACGTGTTCGAGGGCTTCGCGGCCAACGAGGGCGACGCCGCGGGCGACCCGATCTACAAGTCCTGCGAGGCGAAGGACGAGTCGACCGCCGTCATCAACCTGAACAAGTACAAGGGCGCGTTCCCGGCGGCCTTCGGCCTGACCGCGCTGTCCATCTCCAGCCCGGACGCGCTGAAGAAGTACGACGCGGACAGCGTCCAGCAGTCCGGCGACTCGTTCAGCTACCCGGCGTACGCGACCGAGCACCCGACGGGCACCGGCGCGTTCAAGTTCGACAGCTTCGACCGGGCCAACAAGACCATCACCCTGGTCCGCAACGACGACTACTGGGGTGAGAAGGCCAAGCTCGACAAGCTGATCTTCAAGATCATCCCGGACGAGAACGCCCGCAAGCAGGAGCTGAAGGCCGGCACGATCGACGGCTACGACCTGCCGAGCCCGGCGGACTACAACTCGCTCAAGAACGACGGCTTCAACGTCACGCCGCGCCCGGCGTTCAACATCCTGTACCTGGGCATCAACGGCGCCAACACGCCGGCGCTGAAGGACCTGAAGGTCCGCCAGGCCATCGCCTACGCGGTCAACCGCGAGCAGCTCGTGAAGACCAAGCTGCCCGCCGGCGCCCAGGTGGCCACCCAGTTCATGCCCGACACGGTCGCCGGCTACGCCGACGACGTGCAGGAGTACCCGTACGACGTGGCCAAGGCCAAGCAGCTGCTGACCGAGGCCGGCGCGACGAACCTGTCGCTGAAGTTCTACGTGCCGACCGAGGTCTCCCGGCCGTACATGCCGAACCCGACCGAGCTGGCGGCCGTCATCGCCGACGACCTCAAGGCCGCGGGCATCACCGTCGAGCTGGTCTCCCGCCCGTGGAACGGCGGCTACAAGGACGACGTGCAGAAGCTCGGCAAGCACGACCTGCACCTGCTCGGCTGGACCGGTGACTACAACGACGCCGGCAACTTCGTCGGCACGTTCTTCGGCCGCGAGAAGGCCGAGTTCGGCTTCAACGACCCGGCCCTGTTCAGCGCCATCTCGGCGGCCGACGCGGTGGTCGACCAGACCGAGCACGCCGACGCCTACAAGCAGGTCAGCCGCGACCTCATGAGCAAGTTCCTGCCCGCGGTCCCCGTGTCCCACTCGCCGCCGGCGATCGTGGTGAGCAGCAAGATCTCGGGCCTCGTGCCC
>NZ_JBHWIE010000041.1:0-43922 GCF_042732085.1 Actinosynnema sp. NPDC059797 | reverse complement strand
ACCCCGGCAAAGCTGGCCAGCCCGGCCCCCCCCCACGCCCCCCCAGCCCGTTTCCGCGGGCCCCATCTCATGACGCGGGCCCCGCACACGTTCGGTGAGCGGGGCCCTCTCTTCTCCCGGATCAGCTCGTGGTCCTCTCCCGGACCAGCCGGATCAGATCGTCAGCGCGGTGTGCTCCAGGTCGTGGGCCTGCGCGACCGGCAGGTTGGTCAGCGCGCCCTCGTGCGCGTTCAGGCCCAGGGCCAGCGACGCGTCCGCGCGCAGCGCCTCCCGCCAGCCCCGGTCGGCCAGCGCCACGGCGTGCGGCAGGGTCACGTTGGTCAGCGCGTAGGTCGACGTGCGCGGCACCGCGCCGGGCATGTTGGCCACGCAGTAGAAGACCGAGTCGTGGACCTGGTAGGTCGGGTCGGCGTGCGTGGTGGGCCGCGAGTCGGCGAAGCAGCCGCCCTGGTCGATCGCGATGTCCACCAGCACCGAGCCGGGCTTCATCTGCGCCACCAGCTCGTTGGACACCAGCTTCGGGGCCTTGGCGCCGGGCACCAGCACCGCGCCGATCACCAGGTCGGCCTCGCGCACGGCCTGCTCGACCGCGTAGCGGGTGGACGTGACGGTGCGCAGCCGGCCCTGGAACAGGGCGTCGACGTGCCGCAGCCGGTCGACGTTGGTGTCCAGGATCTCCACGTCCGCGCCCATGCCGGCGGCGATGGTGGCCGCGTTCAGGCCCGCCACGCCGCCGCCGATGACGACCACGCGCGCCGGGTGCACGCCGGGCACGCCGCCGGGCAGCACGCCCCGGCCGCCGGAGGGCTTCATCAGCGCGAACGCGCCCACCTGCGGCGCGAGCCTGCCCGCGACCTCGGACATCGGGGCGAGCAGCGGCAGCGCGCCGTTCGGGGTCTGCACGGTCTCGTAGGCGATGGCCGTGGTGCCCGACGCCAGCAGCGCCTCGGTCAGCGGCCGGTCGGCGGCCAGGTGCAGGTAGGTGAACAGGACCTGGCCGCGGCGCAGCCGGGGGTACTCCTCGGCCACGGGCTCCTTGACCTTGAGCACCAGCTCGCCCTCGGACCACACGTCGTCCGCGCTCGCCAGCACCTTGGCGCCGGCGGCGAGGTACTCCTCGTCGGTGATGGCCGAACCCAGCCCGGCGCCCGCCTCCACGTAGACGTCGTGGCCGCGCGTGGTCAGCTCGTGGGCGCCCGCCGGGGTCAGCGCGACGCGGTACTCGTGGTTCTTGATCTCGCGGGGAACTGCGATCCGCACGGTGGGCTCCTTCGGCCGTCGTTGCACCAAAGGTCGGTTACCCGGTCCGCGGTGTCATCGTGCCCGCCGCACGAACGGCCGGGGGGCGGGTTGTGCCGGGAGAACAAGTCGACCGGCGCGTTGACACCCGTCCCGCCGGCCACCTAGCGTGCGGGAAAGCCAACTGAACATCGGCCGCGGCGCCCCGAGGGCGCCGGAACCCGCGCGGGAGAGACCCCGGGCACCGTCCCGGGGCGCCGAAGGAGCAAGCACCCCGCACACTCTCAGGCAGCGAGAACCGCTCGGGTGAGGCGACTCTGGAAAGCGTGCTCCACAGCGCGCACCCACGGTGCAAGCCGCAGCTTCGTGCGGCGAAGCTCTCAGGTCCCAGGACAGAGTGGGGGAACGAGGACCACCACCCAGGGAGCGCTGTCGTGACCTTTCCGGAGAAGCTGCTGTACACGCCCGAGCACGAGTGGGTCGACTGGGCGCCGGGCGCCCAGGACCCCGTGGCGATCGGGATCACCTCGTACGCGGCCGAGTCGCTGGGCGACATCGTGTTCGTCGACCTGCCCAAGGCGGGTACCCGGGTGACGTCCGGCGAGGTGTGCGGCGAGCTGGAGTCGACCAAGTCGGTCAGCGAGCTGTACGCGCCGGTCACCGGCGAGGTCGTCGAGGTCAACCCGGCCGTGGTCACCGACCCGTCGCTGATCAACAACGACCCGTACGGGCGCGGCTGGCTGTTCAAGGTGGCGGTCGAGGAGGCCACCGGGCTGCTGACCGCGGCGAAGTACGCGGAACTGACCGAGGCCTGATCGTGGCCATCAGCGTGTTCGACCTGTTCTCCGTGGGCATCGGGCCGTCCAGCTCGCACACGGTCGGCCCGATGCGCGCGGCGACGATGTTCGCCGCGCGGCTGCGGCCCGAGCTCGCGTCGGTCGACCGGGTGCGGGTGGAGCTGTTCGGGTCGCT
Source organism: Actinosynnema sp. NPDC059797 (assembly GCF_042732085.1). Classification (NCBI taxonomy): domain Bacteria; kingdom Bacillati; phylum Actinomycetota; class Actinomycetes; order Pseudonocardiales; family Pseudonocardiaceae; genus Actinosynnema; species Actinosynnema sp. NPDC059797. Next base: position 41,711 of record NZ_JBHWIE010000041.1, on the reverse strand, counting down.
CGGGGCCACCGGCCACGGCCACGGCAGCCCCAAGGCGGTGCTCCTCGGGCTGGAGGGGCACCGGCCGGAGGAGGTGGACCCGTCGGCGGCCGAGGCCCGGGTGGCGGAGGTTCGCGCGTCCGGCAGGCTGCGGCTGGGCGGTGCGCGGGAGATCGCCTTCACCGAGGACGACGACCTGGTCATGCACCGGCGCAAGTCGCTGCCGCTGCACCCCAACGGGATGAGCTTCACCGCGTACGCCGGGGAGCGGGTCGTGGACTCGGCGGTGTACTACTCGGTCGGCGGCGGTTTCGTGGTCGACGAGACGGCCTCCGGCGCCGACCGGATCAAGGCGGACCGGACGGAGCTGGCGCACCCGTTCAAGACCGGTGACGAGCTGCTGGCGCGGACCCGCGAGACCGGGCTGCCGATCAGCGGCGTGATGCTGGCCAACGAGCGGTCGTGGCGCGACGAGGCCGAGGTCCGGGGCGGCCTGCTGCACATCTGGCGGGTCATGCAGGACTGCGTCGAGAGGGGCTGCACGGAGACCGGCGTCCTGCCCGGCGGGCTGAAGGTCCGGCGGCGGGCCGCGGAGATGCGCGAGCGGCTGGCGGCCGAGCACTACGCCACCGACCCGTTGCGGGTGATGGACTGGGTGACGCTGTTCGCGCTGGCGGTGAACGAGGAGAACGCCGCCGGGGGTCGGGTGGTGACGGCCCCGACCAACGGCGCGGCCGGCATCGTGCCCGCGGTGCTGCACTACTACGCGCGGTTCGTGCCGGGCGCCTCGGACGACGGCGTGGTGCGGTTCCTGCTGACCGCGGGCGCCATCGGCGTGCTGTTCAAGGAGAACGCGTCGATCTCGGGGGCCGAGGTGGGCTGCCAGGGCGAAGTGGGCTCGGCCTGCTCGATGGCGGCGGGCGGGCTGGCCGAGGTGCTGGGCGGCACGCCGGAGCAGGTGGAGAACGCGGCCGAGATCGCGATGGAGCACAACCTCGGGCTGACCTGCGACCCGATCGGCGGGCTGGTGCAGATCCCGTGCATCGAGCGGAACGCGCTGGCGTCGATCAAGGCCATCACGGCGGCGCGGATGGCGCTGCGGGGGGACGGGTCGCACTTCGTGTCGCTGGACAAGGTCATCAAGACCATGCGGGAGACCGGCCGGGACATGAAGGACAAGTACAAGGAGACGGCTCGGGGCGGGCTGGCCGTGAACGTGATCGAGTGCTGAGAAACGGCATCTGACCAGCGCGGATGCCTTGCATCATTGCTCGATGCTTCTCGACCCTGCCCGACGTCCCACGGCCTGGTGACGGCCTGGCTGACGATCATGGCGGCCCCTCGGCTCCACACTCGCGTGTGGGCTGAGGGGCCGTTCGTCGTCGGAGCGCTGAAGGTCGGTGCCAGGTGGACGGGCGGGCAGAAGATCGGCGCAAGCTCGGCTCGGGGCGCTGGGATGACGGCGGCCTGCCGGACGGGCTCCGGGACGGCGGGTGCGTGGACCTGGCGGCGGTTGGCGTGGGTGACGGCCTGGTCCTCCAGCTCGTAGCGGCCCCACAGCGCGAACTGGTTGGGGTTGCTGGTCCTGGTGCCTCGCATTGCTGCCTCCCTCTGCCGCCGGCCGACAACGGTCCCGATGAACCTCGGTGGCTGGTCGCCCCCTGTTCCCCGGCCCTTGCCGCGGTTAGCGCCGGGTCGGCGGTGTCAAGGGTGGCCGCAGGCCATCGCGCAGCGACGCGAAGCGCCCTTGATGCCGTTGGCCCGGTGTTAAACGATCTCGGGGCCATCCGGGGACAGCCAGCGTCTGCGCCGTGCGCGCGGTCCCGGCCGTAGAGGAAGAAGTCGTACCACTCGACAGTGGTGCCGATGAGGTTCGCTCATGCATGAGGGGTGGGCCTGCGGTGGCGCGCTGCGCCCGACCACCTGCACCGACTCCGCGCGGGGCCGCCGGGCGGAGCGGAGCGGGAGCCCGGCGTGCCCCGATGCGGGGAGTCGGTGCAACCGTGGGTGCTGCCAGCGTGACGGGCCAACGCAGCGCGCCGCCGCAGGCGGCGCGCCTTGATCCCATAAAGCTCAATTCGGCAGTCGACCGCTTCGTGATGAACTGCGAAGTCCGGCCGGACGCGGTCTAGCCCAACCGCACGGCGGCTACGTCGCTCCACACGTAGGTGTGCTCGTGCCTCCTGAGCCGGATGAGGTGTGCGCGGTCGATGACGGCTTCCGCCGGCTCGAACCCGTGCCCGCTCAACGCTGTCCGGACAGGGGTCGAAGGGCCATCGGTGTTGACGTAGGCCACGCTGAGGTGCGGTTCGAACGTCACATCGCTCTCGGGAACCCGGCTCTCGCCCCACACGTCCGCGATGCCTTGCCGGATGCGGTTCCTGATGTCGTGCACGGCATCCGGCGGTTCGGGCTTGAGTGCGATGGCCTGCGGCCTGGTCGTGAAAGCCTGGAACCGCAACGTTTTTCGTTGTAGGTCGGACAGTCGTGCGCTCACCGCATCGACGATCTTCCGCATGTCGGTTTCCGGGACCTCGTCCACGAAGCCGACGCCCTGCATGGTGATGTGCAGCCAGTCCAGCGGCACCAGGTCCAGGCCGGGAACGTCGCGAAGCGCCTCTTGGTACTCGCTGACCAGCCGGTGTAGGTCGTGCTCGCCGTTGAAGGTCAGGTGCCAGGTGTAGAACTCCCTGCCCGGCCTCCACCCGGGTCGCCAGTACCAGTGGTTGACGAGCTGTTCGGCGTGCTCGGGCATCGTTCCCTCCTGGTTCACAGCTCGCTGGCTGCGGTGGGCTGCTCCGGTTCCTGCTCGACGGGGTAGTCGTCGATCACGATGACGCGGTCGGCCGACCAGATCGACTCCGAGACCTCCAGCACGTCGCCGTCCTCGTCGCGGGCCACGTGGACCACGTGCATGACCGGGGCGCCGGTCGGCAGTTCGAGGATGCCGCTCTCCTCGGCGGTGGGCATCCGGGCAATCCACTGGTCGCGGGCGCGGGTGTAGCGGCGGCCGGTCAGGTCCTCGACGCAGAGGAACAGGGCCTTGGGCACCACCTCGGGCTGTTCGAGGAAGCTGCCGCCGGCCACGTCGACCGGGAGGTAGCTCGCGCCGATCTCCTCGGGGCGGTTGGTGTCCCTGTCGAACAGGTGCCGCCTGCGGATGACCACCTCGGTGCCGGGGTCGATGCCCATGACCTCCGCGATGTGGGAGGGGACCGGCCCGCGTCCGGCGAACACGATCTCGTGGCGCAGGTGGTGGGTCAGGAGCTGCTGGTGCCCGCGGGCGTTGCCGTAGCGGCCACGGGAGCGCCGTTGCAGGCGGCGCTGTTCCTTGACGAACGTCCCGATGCCGTGGCGCGACTCGATCAGCCCTTCGGCGCGGAGCACCCCCAGCGCCTGGCGGATCGTCGGCAAGCTCATGCGGAAGCGCTCGACCAGCGTCGTTTCCGCCGGGAGTCGCTGTCCGGGAGCGAGGTCGCCGTCCCTGATCTCTCGTCGCAGGGCGTCCGCTACGCGGTGGTACTTGGGCGCTCGCGCACCAAGCCCCTCGGTCATCTCGCTGCACCTCCAGTCGTGGGGCGTCTGCGCACCCACGCATCAAGCTACTCCTCATGAGGACTTGACGACATGTGCACTGCTCCGTAGCTTGGGCCTCACCCCCAACTCCTAATGAGGAGTTGAAGACAGGAAGAGGTGAGGCAGGTGCCGGTCATCCCTTCGCGGTTCCCGGTGAGCTTCGGGGAGGTCTTCCCCATGGGCTGCTTCGTGCTGGGCGTCGAGCCGTCGATGGCGTTCAACGAGGACTCCAAGGCCCCTCGGAGGCAGGAGCGGGACAAGGACACGAGCTTGCTGCTCTGGACCGTGCGGGCCTTGGACGCCAACGAGGAGGCGGCCAAGTTCGGGGCAGAGTTCAAGGTCAAGATTGCCGCTCCGGTGCAGCCGGTGCCCCCGGCCAAGACCGGCGGCTTCCCGTTCCCGGCGGTGGAGTTCGAGGGTCTGACGATCACCCCGTACGCCGGTCGCAACGGCAGGGTCGCGTACAGCTTCCGCGCCACCGGGATGCGTGCGCCCGTGGTCGGGCGTGGTCGGTCCGGTGATGCGGGCGAAGCGCCCAAGAGCGTTGCGGCCTGACGGGCGTGTCGCGGGCACGTACTCGGGGCCTGACCGAGATCCACGTCCAGGTCGTCGTCCACAAGGGCGGCGTGATGGAACTGGGCGACAACGGCCCTTGGCCGGAGCAGAGCGCGGCGACGTTCGTCTTCGGCGGTGGTGCGGCGGGGGCTCGTGTCTCACTGCGCGTCGTCGCCTCCGAGTTGGACCGCCTGGCCGCGTTGGTGGCCAAGGCGCGTGAGCGGACGCTCGTGCGGGAGGAATGACATGGGCGGCGGTTCGAACACGACTTGGCCGGTTGCCCACACCGTCAAGCTCCGTGTTGAGGCCTTTGAGAAGGCGGCTCGCTTGGCCGGTTATCAGTCGGGTTATTCGCTTGCGCGGGCGATGGGGGTGAACCGTTCGACGGTGATGCGTATGTTGAAGGGCAGCATTCAGCCCGGACCGGTTTTCATCGGTAGCGCATTGGCCGCGTTGGCCCCGATGGAGTTCGGTGATTTGTTCGAGGTTGTCGAGTTTCCGCGCTGATGGCGGCGCGTGTCGATCGTGAGGTTGTCATGGCTGAGGCTGGTTCGCGGTTGGGTTCAACCGTGCGGAGCAGGGCGTTGGGGGCCGAACTGCGCGAGGCTCGGAAGCGATCGGGATTGAAGCACAGTGATTTGCCGGATCTTCTGGGTATTACGTTTGCGTGGTTGTCGAAACTGGAGTTGGGGTTTCGGCGGACCAGTGCGCACAACATCGCCCGCTTGTTGGGGGCTTACCGGGTGGATTCAGAGACCTATGAGCGGGTGATGGGCCTGTACCGGGACAGGGAGGACGGCGTCCTGATCTGCGAGCACGGTCCGGGGGAGGCTGACGGGCTGCCGGTGCTGCTTGGGCACGAGGCGGCGGCTCGGGAGATCTTTTCCTACGGGGTGATCTCGATTCCGGTGTTGGCGCAGGCCCAGGGGCACATGCGTGCCCTGTTCGGTCGTGACGGGCGCACGTCCTCCGTTGAGGTTGAGCGGTTGGTGACCGTGCGGGGCGGGCGTCAGGTGATCCTCGACCGGCCGACCCCGTCCCGGTACACCTTCGTGGTCCACGAGTGGACCTTGCGGCATCTGGGTGGTGGTCCTCGGGTGGTGTGGGAGCAGTTGATGCACCTGTTCTGGTTGGCCAACACCGGCAAGGTGAGTGTTCGCGTCATCGGCCTGAATTCGAAGGCGGGTTGGTGGGAAGGCACCGCGTTCACGTTGATGACCTCGCCGGGCTTTCGCCCGGTGGTGCACGTGGAGACTCCTGCTTACAGCGTGTTCCTCGACGATCCCCGGGAAGCCAACGGGTACCGGGAGAGTGCGCGGTTGCTGCTGGAGAACGCCATGAGCGCTGAGGAGTCCCGGACATTGATCGGGTACTTGGCGGGGCAGGTGCGCGAGCCGACCGAAGCCGGCACCTGAATCGAGTTCATCGCCGGTTGGCGTGAGTCGCGGGGAACAGTCCGAAAGTCTTGGCGGGCTCTGGTCTGTTCCCTGCGACTCACCTGACCGGCGTCTCCTGCACTTCGTTGACGCACAAGGGATTCCAGTCATGTCAAGGGTATCTGTCGGTGAGGGTCGCGCGTCAAGCCGGCCCGTTGGCCCATCGGTGTGGAAGCTGCGCAATGGTCGCCCCTGCGGTCGATGCCGTCGCTTCGGTGTGTATGCCCCCAATCAGCGGGTGTGCTGTGCCTGCCTGGGGTGGTTGCCGTTGATTTTCGCCCCGGTGGGGCGGGTGCGATGAGCGGCAGGTGGGTGGACCCGGCCCCGTTCGAGGGTGCTCGGCCTCGGGTGCCGTGGTGGGCGCTGGTGCCGGGCAGGTTGAAGTGGATTGCCGCTGTGGTGGCGCTGGTGTGGCTGCTGGTGGTCGGTGTCGTGCGCCTGGTGCTGGTCGTGGTCCGGTATCCGGTGGTGACGCTGGTGCCGGCGTTGGCGGCCTGGTGCTGGTGGCGGTTCGGCCTGTCGCCGTTGGTGCTGGCGCTGTTGTCGCTGACGGCGGCGTTGTTCATCTGGTTCGGGCTGGACCGGGTGTCGTTCCTGCGGCACGTGTGGTTCCGGGTGGTGGGCGAGTACCGCCGGGCGACCGTGTACGTGCCCCGGTGGCGCACGGTGGTGCGGCTGGCAGAGCTGGCCAAGGACAGTCGTCGACGGGAGTACCGGCCCCGGTTGCGGCGGGTGCGGTCGGAGGGCTGGCGGGATCGGGTCCGGGTGCGGATGATCCCGGCCCAGTCCCCGGAGGCGTGGGAGCTGCGCCGTGACGGCCTGGCGCACTCCTTCGGCGCGCGGTCGTGCCGGGTTCGGGTGCTCAAGCCGCGAGTGATCGAAATGGACCTGATCCACTCCGACCCGTTGGCGCGTCCGCTGGCGGTGCCCGCGCTGTCGGACGACGCGGACGCGGTGGACCTCAAGCGGGTGGTGGTCGGCCGCACGGAGACCGGTCGGCCGTGGCGGATTCGCTTGCAGGGCAACCAGGTTCTCGGCGTCGGCGTGCAGGGCGCGGGCAAGGGGTCGGTGTTGTGGTCGATCGTGTGGCACCTGGCTCCGGCTGTGCGGGCCGGTCTGGTGCGGCTGGTGGGGATCGACCCCAAGGGCGGGATGGAGCTGGGGCAGTGCCCGGACGCCTTCTCCCGGTTGGTGTTCGACAACGGCCGTGAGGCGGTGGAGCTGCTGGAGCAGTTGGCGGCGGAGGTCAAGGAGCGGGCCGCGCGGTATCGGGGTGTGCGGCGGCTGTGGGCCCGGTCCAACGGCGAGCCGTTCACCGTGCTGGTGGTCGACGAGCTGGCGGACCTGATCGCCTACCAGCCGGACAAGGGCCTGCGGGAACGGGCGGCACGGGCCGTCCAGACCATTACCTCGCAGGGACGCGCGCCGGGGTTCTGCGTGCTGGGGCTGGTACAGGACCCGCGCAAGGAGGTCGTGGGGTTCCGGCACCTGTTCGGCACCCGTGTGGCGCTGCGGCTGGACGAGCCACAACAGGTCGACATGGTCCTGGGTGACGGTGCCCGGCAGCGGGGCGCGGCGGCTCACGAGATCAGCGAGAACACCCCCGGCGTGGCGTGGGTGAAGACCGATGGCAGGGGAGAGCCGGAGCGAGTCCGCGCCTTCCACGTCACCGACGCCGATCTTGTCGAGCTGGGCGTGTTCCTGGCCGATGCGACCGTGCACGAGCTGCCCACCCGACCCGACGGCGACCTGAGTGGGGGTGCTGCGGCATGACCGAACCGACCAACACCGTGCCGGCGGTGCCGGCGGTGCCGCTGGACGTGGCCGGCATGACCTCGGCCGAACGCGCCCGGCTGCCGCTGTCGCTGGACGTGGTCAAGGCTGCGGCTGAGCAGCACGGGGTGTGCACCCGGCCGGTGCTGCGGGAGGTCGTGGACCTGGACACCGGAGAGGTCCGCATCGTCGGTATCCGGTGCAACTCCACCCAGGCGTCGAAGTGCCCGGCCTGCGCGGAGCGCAACCGCCGCTCGCGCATGGCCCAGTGCCGCGAGGGCTGGCATCTCGACCACGAACCGGTGGCCGAACGCCACGCCCCGACCGTCGACCAGGTGGAGCTGGTGACCTACCGGTCCGACCTGACCGCCGAGTACCGCCGCGCCGTGGCCGAAGGCGCGCTCGACCAGGTCGACGACCTGCGCGAGGGCATCCGGGAGGCGGACGCCGACCTGCGCCGGGAGGGAGTCCGCGGCAACCTCCCCGCCGTCGAACGGCCTGCCCGACCGGCGCCGGTCCGCTCGACCCGCCGCAGGCAGGACACGCCGAACCTGCCTCGGCGCAAGGTCGCCAAGCGCACCGTGGGACGCGAGTTCGCGGGCCGCTATCGGCCCTCGACGTTCGTGACGCTGACGCTGGACACCTACGGCAAGGTCAGGCCGGACGGATCCCCGGTCGATCCGGACGCCTACGACTACCGGCGGGCGGCCCGCGACGCCGTGCACTTCGCCTCCCTGCTCGACCGCTGGTGGCAGAACCTGCGCCGCGTCGTGGGCTGGGACGTCCAATACTTCGGCACGGTCGAACCACAACGGCGCATCACCCCGCACGCCCACTTCGCCGTGCGCGGCTCGATCCCGCACAAGGTCATCCGCCAGGTCACCGAAGCCACCTACCTCCAGGTCTGGTGGCCTCCGCACGACACACCCACCTACGGCGGGGACCGGCTGCCGGTCTGGGACATGCGCGCCAAGGGCTTCGTCGACCCCGACACCCAGCAACCGCTGAAAACTTGGGCGGACGCGGTCGCGGAGCTAGACACCCCGGCGCACGTGGTCGAGTTCGGCCGCCAGGTCCACTCCAAGGGCATCCTCGGCGGCACCGAGGAAGCCGGACGCCACATCGGCTACCTGACCAAATACCTCACCAAGGCCATCACCGAAGTCGTCGACTCCGACGCCTCGCCCAGGCTGGCGGACCACGCCGACCGCCTGGCGGCGGAGCTGGCCGTCACGCCGTGCTCGGAGCGGTGCGCGGTGTGGTTGCTCTATGGCGTTCAGCCACGCGGGGCCACCTCCAGGACGACTCCCGGTCACTGCAAGGGCAAGGCGCACCGCCGCGACACCCTCGGCCTGCCCGGCCGCCGGGTCCTGGTCTCTCGCCGCTGGTCGGGCAAGACCCTCGCGGAGCACAAGGCGGACCGGGCCACGTTCGTCCGGGAAGCGCTCAAGGCCGCTGGCATCGCCAAACCGGAGGACGAACGGGCGCGACTCCAGTGGGGTCCGGTTCGAGCCGGTGACCCGCACGTCCCGTCCCGGACCGAACTGCTCATGCACATGATCGCCCAGCGCTTGGCCTGGCAAGCCGAGTACCAGCAGGCGCAAGCCACGCTCGCGCACCTGCGACCGCCTGGGCCGGATGTTTCAGCAACTCAAGCGCTAGCCGCCTGACCGGGGGGAATGTCATGAGTGACGTGCGGGGGATGGATCGGCTCTGGAGCGTCGGGGATGTGTCGGCCTACCTCGGGGTGCCGGTAAAGACGCTCTACCAGTGGAAGTGGCGGGGCGAGGGTCCGCCGGTGCGGAAGGTCGGGAAGCACCTGCGGTACGTGCCTGACCAGGTGCGCGCGTGGGTTGACGGCCTCGACGAGCGAGCGGCGTAGGGGGCGGTCGTGGGACACGTGCAAGACCGCTGGTGGAAGGAAGTCCGCGACCCGGCGACCAAGGAGGTCAAGCGGGTCAAGACGGCCCTGTACGGGCAGGGGATGCGGTATCGGGTGCGCTACATCGACCCGGAGGGGAACGAGAGGGGCAAGAGCTTCCCGGACCGCGCGAAGAAGGCGGCGGACGACTACCTGCGTGAGGTGGAGTCGGCCAAGCACTCCGGTGACTACCGCGACCCGAACGCGGGCAAGATCACCCTTCGGGCCTACGGAGACGAGTGGTTCCGTGGGATGGCGTTCTCCGGTGGGACGCGGAACTCCGTGCGGAGCCGGCTCGACAGCCTGATCTACCCGAAGCTCGGTGAGGTCGAGCTGGGCGCGCTGCTGCCCCGGCACGTCCGGGACTGGCTGGCCTGGCTAACTTCCAAGAAGATCGCCAACAGCACCCGATCGGTGTGCTTCGTCCACCTGTCCGCCATCCTCGACGCGGCCGTTGACGACAAGCGGATCGGGTCCAACCCCTGCAAGGTCAAGAGCGTGCCCCGGCCGCAGCCGGACAAGCGGAAGATCGTCCCATGGACCCCGCAGAAAGTGGCGGCGGTCCAGGCTGAGCTACCGACTCGGTACCGGCTCGCTGTTGTGCTGGGTGCGGGTTGCGGGCTGCGGCAGGGTGAGGTGTTTGGACTCTCGGACGCGGACATCGATCGTGAGGCGAATATGCTTCACGTCGTCCGTCAGGTGACCGTAGTCGACAACCGCTTGGTGTTCGCGCCTCCCAAGGGAGGCAAAGAGCGCTGGTTGCCTCTGGCGCAGTCGGTCCTGCGGGATGTCGACGCGCACATGCGAGCCATCGAGCCGGTCACAGTCACCTTGCCGTGGAAGGAGCCGGACGGCCCGTCAGAGACTGTGCGGCTGATCTTGTCCACGGACGCCGGGGGAGCGGTCTACCGGTCCGACTTCAATCGGCTTGTGTGGCGGCCCGCGCTCGACAAGGCAGGCATGGGACGGACCAAGCGGCAGGATGGGATGCACGCGCTGCGGCATTTCTTCGCCTCGGCTCTACTGGACGGCGGCGAGTCGATCAAGGCCCTCGCTGAGTGGCTGGGTCATGCCGACCCTGCCTTCACGATGCGCGTCTATACGCATCTCCTCCCTGCGAGTAGTGATCGAACAAGGCGTGCGATTGATCGGGTCTTCGAGAGATGATGGAAACCTGTCGTGTGCTGGCGTGTCGAGTGGCGAATCTTGGCTAGGTTCGAGATCATAAGTCATGAGTGATGATGTGCGTAGCGAGGATGAGGTTGATCTCGTCCTCCTTGATGACGTTGATGAGCTATATGTGACCTTCTTTCTCAAACTTCCTGAGCCGATTTCAGTTCCTTCGGAGCAAGCTTTTCCCGCTAGGGCACGAGCCGGCGCCTTCGATATTGGGTGGCTGAGAAATCGAGTGGTTAAGGTGCTAGGCGAGGAAGCGAAAGATCATCAAGACTTCACCAATACTTATGTAACTACAAGTTCCATGATTCTGCATCATGTAAAAGTTGATGCTGCGACGGTTCTCGGCCTCGATGCGTCTATCATGGCTGCTGCTGCAGGGATCGCAGGATCGAATTCTACCTCCGATCCTAGGTCAAAAGAGTTGACTGCTGACTGCACGGTGGCTGAAATTGCCTTGCCGGTCGAAGTTACTCGGGTTCTCAATTCCGGAATGTTTTCTGATGATTGGAATACTGAATCACTGGAAAACGCTGAAGAATGGACGCATGAACAGGTTAAGCCGTTGCTTAACCTTGCTATCGACGCGGTCAGGGAGTTTCAATCCGCCTATCATTCCGTTCAGCGCGAACCTTTGACTCTACTAACGGCCCAGACGCTTCCGCCACTGATCCCATATGTTGTTAGAACGCCAACGCAGATCGCGAGGAAGCAAGTAGTGGAGATGCGGTTTTTTCCACTGTTTGCCGGGATGAATTACGTAACCCGAAAAGGCGACCTATCGTCAGATCAGGTGTCCCGTATATTCGATTACGGAAACCACCTGCAGGGCACGCCTATTTCTACCTACTTGGATCTTGATCGGGAAGCTGGCATTGCGCTAATTAGACTGGGTAACACTCGGTCTTCGGTAGTGATGGCAGCAGCTGCGGCCGAAGTAATCCTGAACTTGTCTCTTCTGATGATGTTGTGGGAAGAAGGTAAAACACCTGAAGATGTAGCAAAAAACTGGAGCGACGGCCTGGCCGGTAGAGTTAAAAGTGAATACGGATGCCGTCTCGGAGGATCCTGGGACCAGGCCGATTCCGGCACTATCGGTGATTGGTCTAGGCATGTCGCCGGGGTTCGTCACCGAGTAGTCCACGCTGGCTATCTTCCTAGCTATGGCGAGGCGGAGAAAGCGATTGACGTATCGAGAGAACTGCTCACTTATATTGGTGACAGTTTGAGTCGTGGAAAGAGTTTGAACAAGTATCCTAGGACTGCAATCATGTTGATTGGCAGTGAAGGGCTTCAGCGTCGCGGCCGTTACACTAATCGAATCAAGCGACTGCAGAAGGATGTCGCCGAACCGCCGTGGGCCCCTACGTTCGGACTCTGGCATAAAGCGTACGTTCGCCTTATGGGAGATAAGGTGACTCCACGAGTTTCCGACTTGAATAGAGCCGGTGTATTGGCTGTGTACCATGAAGGAAAGCCGACGCAATTCATAGCGCACGATGAAGTTACGGGACAGGCTGTTGAGGTGCACATAGACGGGTCTACCGAAGAATTTAGTTCAATGATGATGAACGTAGAGAATCGCCTAGCTGAACACGCCGCAAGTCCTTATGCCTACAACTCAATATCGATTAAAATGGCGAAAGAGCCGATTGATAATATCACTCTCGTCGGTGACTGGTTGGAAGAATATCGACTCATGCCACTGAGAGGCGTCATGGTCAACTGGTCGAACTTTACGGCTCCCGCGCCGTGATGCTTCAACAGCGGTGCCATACGGCCTGAATGCGGCCAGGAAGGCGTCGTGACAGCATTCGTGCTGGTCAGGGTGTTGCCGCAATGAAGGACAAGTACAAGGAAACGGCGCGCGGCGGCTTGGCCGTGAACGTGATCGAGTGCTGATCGTCAGCCCCTGACCAGGGCGGATGCGGTCGGCGACGCCGGCCCGGCCCGAACGGGGAGGCGTGGTGCCGGGGGCGGGTGTGCCGCCCCCGGCGCGGTCCTAGCGCGGCAGCGCGGACTCGACCGCCGCGACCACCTCGTCCGCCTCCGGGTCGGTGGTCGGGCGGAAGCGGGCGATCACCTCGCCGGTCGGGGAGAGCACGAACTTCTCGAAGTTCCACTGCACGTCCCCGGCCGCGCCGGCGGCGTCCGGGACGGCGGTCAGCTCCTCGTACACCGGGTGCCGGTCGGGGCCGTTCACGTCGATCTTCTCGAACAGCGGGAACGTCACCCCGTACGTGGTCGAGCAGAACGTCGCGATCTCCTCCGCCGTGCCCGGCTCCTGGCCCGCGAACTGGTTGCACGGGAAGCCGACCACCGAGAAGCCGCGCTCCGCGTACCGCTCGTGCAGCCGTTCCAAACCCTTGTACTGCGGCGTCAGGCCGCACCGCGACGCGACGTTGACCACCAGCAGCGCCTTGCCGGCCAGGGCGCCGAGGGTCGTCGGCTCGCCGGACAGCGTGTGCACCGGGATGTCGTGGATGTTCATGCGCCCGAGGCTACGTAACCGCGACCCGGCCCCGCCGCACGGCAGGCCGCAGGCCGACCGCGCCGCCGATCAGCAGCACGGCGCCCGGCAGCAGGACGGGGCTGGCCAGCGCCCATGTCGAGCCGACGCCCACGGGGGTGAACGCCGCGGACAGGCACACCGCCACCGCGAACGCGCCGACGGTCGTGCGCAGGGCGTTGTCCCGCACCCCGGCGGCCAGGACGAACAGGCCCACGCCCAGCACGACGAACTGGCCCACCACCGGGTGCGACCACACCAGCACGGCGGTGCCCGCGCCCGTCGCCAGGATCGTCCCGACCCCGGCGTCGCGCCGCCACAGGACGACCGCCAGGGCCAGCAGGATCACACCGGTGCCCGTGCCGGCCCACCCGCGCGGCAGGCCGGCCAGGGCGGTGGTCAGGGGCACCGCGCCCAGGGCCGCCGAGAGCGCGGCCGGGCCGGCGGCCGGCGCGACATCGGGCACCGCGGCCCGCCGGCAGCACCACTCGCCCAGGAACGCGCCCAGGATGAGCACGCCCACCCAGTACAGGCCGACGGTGGTGGGGGACCGCAGGTGCTCGTTGGTCCCCAGCACCGCCAGCACTCTCAGCTCCAGTTCTCCCGTCCCCGGCCGGTGCAGCGGCACGGCCAGCAGCGACGCCGTGCCGAAGAACAGCAGCGGCACGGCCCAGACCCATCTCGGTACCCCCACCCAGCCAGGCTGGCAGCGCCCTCCGCGCCGGTCAACCGCGTGGCCGGAACACCGTCACCACCACCCGCAGCCCGAGCAGCGCGCTGATCACCAGCAGGTTGTAGCCGAGCAACTCGAACAGCCCCAGCTCCGGCCCGACCCGCGGCCCGCCGTCCGCGCCCAGCAGCAGCACGGCCATCAGGCCGGCGGTCGCGCCGAGCACGGTCAGCATCACCTGGTGCAGCAGGGACACGATGAACCGCCGGTCCCGCTCGTCGGCGAACAGCCGCAGGTTCACCCCCAGCCGCCCCTGCTCCAGGGCGCCGGTGATCCGCTCCAGCCGCCGCGGCAGGCGGCGCAGCACGGGCAGCACCGCGTGCAGCTCCTCGGTGACCGCGCGGCGCAGCGACCCCGGCGTCAGGTGCTCGCTGAACCGCTGCTCCGCGAACGCCCGCGACTCGACCACGATGTCGAACCCGGGCGACAGCGCGACCAGCGTCCCCTCCACGGTCGCCAGCGCCCGGAACACCGCCGCGACCTCCGGCGGGACGCTCAGCCCGTACCGGTGGACGAGCTTGAACAGGTCGGCGAACATCTCCGCGTTCGTCCGCGACCCCGCGCCCAGGTGCCGCGCCATGAACTGCCCGAGCGCGCGCTCCAGGCGCAGCTCGTCGATCTCGTCGGGCCGCGCCACCAGCTCCAGCAGCGCGTCCCGCATCCCGGCCGGGTCGCCCCGGTCGGCCGCGAGCAGCAGCTTGCCCAGCGCCGCCCGCAGCTGCGCGTCGATCCGACCCACCGAACCGAGGTCGAGCAGGCCGAGGCCGCCGTCGCGCAGCAGCAGGATGTTGCCGGGGTGCGGGTCGGCGTGGAAGACGCCGTCGACCAGCACCTGGCGCAGCAGCGCGTCGAGCAGCGACCGGGCCAGGGCGTCCCGGTCCGCGGCCCCCGCCGGCGCCTCCCGCACGGGCACGCCGTGGAGCCGCTCCATCACCAGGACGCGTGACGTGCTCAGGTCCTCGTGCACGGCGGGCAGCACCACGTCGGTCCCGGCGGACGCCGCGCGCACCGCCGCGAGGTTGCGCGCCTCGACCCGGAAGTCCAGCTCCTCGCGCAGCGCGGCGGAGAACCCGGCGGCCAGGTCGCGCACGCCGATCGCCCGGCCCCACCGCGTCCGGTCGTGCAGCGTCGCGGCGAGCCGGTCCACGATGTCCAGGTCGCCCTCCGCCACCCGCCGCACGCCCGGCCGCTGCACCTTCACCACGACCTCGGCGCCGGAGCGCAGCCGCGCCCGGTGCACCTGCGCCACGGACGCGGCAGCCATCGGCTCCTCGTCGAACTCGGCGAACACCTCCTCCGGCGCCCGCCCCAGCTCGGCCACCAGCACCTCGCGCACCCGCGGCCACGGCGCGGGCGGCACCCGGTCCTGCAGCAGGACCAGCTCGGCCACCACGTCCGGCGGCAGCAGGTCCGGCCGCGTGGACAGCACCTGGCCGAGCTTGACGAAGGTGACCCCGGCCTCCTCCAGCGCGAGCCGCAGCGACCGCGCCAGCCGGGTGTCGGTGCGCTCCCGCCCGCGCAGGTAGGGGCCGAGGCCGTGGCGGAACGCGATCGCGGTGATCCGCGAGTAGCGGCGGGCGCGGGCCGAACGGCCTCGCAGCGCGCGCCACCACTCGGTGGGCGGCGGGATGGTGCCGGTGGGCGCGACGACCTCGGCGGCGGTCAGCATCGCGACCAGGATCAGCACCGCGACGCCGAACTGGACGGTGGCCAGCGCCGGCGCGGCCTCCGTGCCGGGCATGCCGCTCAGCGCCGCCTCGCTGAGCGCCAGGCCGAGCAGGCACGCCAGCGCGGTGCGGACCAGGCCGACGCGCAGGCCGAACAGCCGCCGCGCGCCCAGCGCGAGCCCGGTGACCAGCGCCAGGAACGTCACCGGAACGCCGACCGCGTAGAGCAGGAAGTCACCCATCGTCATCCCCCAAGCGATTGGGCCGGAGGATAGATCGGGCCTGCTGAGACGGTGCGACCGCGGGGAGAGGTCCGATCACTCGGGTGGAGCAGGCGACGCCACCGCTCCGTGATCCCCGGGCGCCGGGTGACGGCCCGGCGCGGTTTCACCGATGTGAACTTCGTTGACGCTGGTGTAACCCACTCCCTAACGTCAACGGGAGAGGTCCGAGGACCTCGTCAACCCGAGGAGGGGGCCACGACTTCGGCGGCGGTGTCGTGGCCCCCTTCCCGGGCCCGTGGGCCGGTGGTCGCGGGGACGGTGGTGGTCTAGAAGTCGAAGACCGGACCGGTGTGCGAGCGCATCACGCAGGCGTTCGGGAACTCGGCCTCGAACGTGCGCTTCTCGCCGCGCCACTTGCCGGTGGCCTTGACCCGCACGGGGGCGTACTCCAGCGTGCAGGCGACGGCGGTCGGGGTCAGGCTGCCGACGTCACCGTCCACCGCGGACAGGACCGCGCAACTCTCGTCGGCCCTGGGGTGCAGGCCGCCGTTCGGCTCGCAGACGAGGTTGACGACCTGGAGCGTCCCGTCGCGGGTCGTGCTGAGCACGAAGTTGGACTGGGGGACGGAGAAACCGGGTACCAGCGCGACGATCGCCGCGAGGGCGGGGAGTGCTGCCATGTGCCCACGATGGGCCTCCCGCACCGCCTCCTCCAGTCATCTCGCGGTCATCTCACCGAAAAGTGTGGTTCCGCTCAAGGTTCGCGCGGTCCGGGCCGATGACCTCGCTACCCGCGGGTAGGCCGAGCGGGGTTCGGATCCCCGCGCCGGGCCGGCTCACTGGCGCGGCGCGCCGGCGCGGGCCAGGGTGGGTGGATGGCTTCCGGGGTGCGCAGGGTGGCGCTGGCCTCCTCCGCGGGGAACGCGGTGGAGCTGTACGACTTCCTGCTCTACGGCACGGCGTCCGCGCTGGTGTTCGACGAGCTGTTCTTCCCGTCCTTCGACCCGCGGGTCGGCACGCTGCTCGCGTTCGCCACGTTCGGCGCGGGCTTCCTCGCCCGCCCGCTGGGCGGCGTGGTGATCGGCCACTTCGGCGACCGCGTCGGGCGGCGGGCGATGCTGGTGCTGACGCTGACCGCCACGGGCGTGTGCACGGCGCTGATCGGCCTGCTGCCCGGCTACTCCTCGATCGGCATCGCCGCGCCGCTGCTGCTGGTGCTCCTGCGCGTCCTCCAGGGCTTCTTCCTCGGCGGCGAGCAGGGCGGCGCGACGCTGATGGCGGTCGAGCACGCGCCGCCGGGGCGGACCGCGTGGTACGGGAGCTGGACGTTCCTCGGCTCGCCCCTCGGGCTGCTGCTGGCCAACGGCGCGATGGCGGCGTCCGCCGCGGTGTCCGGCGACGCGTTCACCGACTGGGGCTGGCGGGTGCCGTTCCTGCTCAGCCTCGTGCTCGTGGGCGTGGGCCTGTACCTGCGGCTGTCGGTGGAGGAGAGCCCGGTGTTCCGGGAGGCGCGGGACCGGGCGGGCGCGGTGCGGCTGCCGATCGCCGTGGTGCTGCGGGACTCGTGGCGGCGGGTGCTGCTGGGCGCGGGGGTGAACCTCGGGTTCAACGCGTTCATCTTCGTGGTGGTCACCTTCGCGGTGTCCTACGGGACCAGGCAGCTCGGGGTGCCGCGCGGGACGCTGCTGACCGCCGGCCTGCTCGGGTCGGCCGCGCAGGCCGCGGCGATCCTGGTGTTCGCGCGGCGGGCCGACCGGGTCGGGCGGCTGCCGGTGATGCTGGGCGGCGCGGTGTTCCAGGCGGTGTGGGCGTTCCCGCTGTTCTGGCTGCTGGAGACGGGGTCGACCGGGCTGGTCGTGCTGTCGGTGGTGGTGGCGATGGCGGGGGCGGCCGCGCTGTTCGGGCCGATGGCCGCCTACTACGCCGAGCTGTTCGGCCCGCGG
Source organism: Actinosynnema sp. NPDC059797 (assembly GCF_042732085.1). Taxonomy (NCBI): domain Bacteria; kingdom Bacillati; phylum Actinomycetota; class Actinomycetes; order Pseudonocardiales; family Pseudonocardiaceae; genus Actinosynnema; species Actinosynnema sp. NPDC059797. The sequence continues at coordinate 24,222 of NZ_JBHWIE010000041.1, read as the reverse complement.
GTGCGCTACAGCGGGGTGTCGCTGAGCTACCAGCTCGGCGCGGTGCTCGGCGGCGGGCTGTCCCCGTTCGTGGCGACGTGGCTGCTGGGCGCCACGCCGGGGGGCGCCTCGTGGCCGATCTCGCTGTACCTGGTCGGGGGCGCGGTGGTCAGCGCCCTGTGCCTGCTGGCGATCGGCGAGACGCTGCGGCGGGGCCCGGACGAGGGCGTGCCCGACCCGGGTGTCGGTTCGGCACCCGGCCCGACACCCGATCCGGCGCCGCGCTGACGGCCGCCGCCCGCCAGGACTCCCGCCCGCCGGGACCCCCGCCCGCCGGGACCCCCGCCCGCCGGGACTCCCACCCGCTCCCGCGTCCCGCCGGGCGTTCCCGGGCGCGGCCCGATCAGCCGGGGAGCGGGACGACCGCGCCCGTCCGCGCCGATTCGAACGCCGCCTCCACGACCTCCAGCCCGGCCACCGCGTCCCCGGCGGGCACCGGGGCCCGCCCGTCCGCGACGGCCGCGTAGAAGTCCTGGTACGCGCCCGGCTCGGTGCGCACCGGCGCGTCGCCCAGCAGCCCCCACCGCTCCTCGGCGTCCTCGCCCCAGCCGGGGCCGCCGGGGGTCGCGCCCGCCTTCAGCGCCTCCTCCTGCGGGTCCATGCCGAACTTCACGAACGCGGTGCGGTCGCCCAGCACCCGGAACCGGGGTCCGGGCGAGGCCGCCAGCGCCGACGCCCACAGGTGCGACACCGCGCCGGTGGTGTGGGTCAGCGCGAGGAACGCGTCGTCGTGGGCCTTCGCGCCCGGCCGCAGCACCCGCACCTCCGCGTACACGGCGGTGGGCCGCCCGAACAGGGCGATGGCCTGGTCGACCAGGTGCGTGCCCAGGTCGTAGACGACGCTGCCCAGGTCGGCCGGGTCGCCGGACTCCTTCCAGGAGTCCTTGACCTCCGGCCGCCACCGCTCGAACCGCGACTCGAACCGGTGCACCCGGCCCAGGGCGCCCTCGCCGACCAGCCGCGCCACCGTGCGGAAGTCGCCGTCCCAGCGCCGGTTGTGGAACGGCGCGAGCAGCAGGCCGCGGGACGCCGCCAGGTCGACCAGCTCGCGGGCCTCGGCCGCGGTCGCCGCGAACGGCTTGTCCACCACCGCGGCCAGGCCGTGCTCCAGCGCGGCGCGGGCGTGCGCGGCGTGGAAGCGGTTGGGCGTGGTCACCACGGCCAGGTCGAACTCGCCGGCCCGCGCCCACAGCTCGTCGGGCGACGCGATCAGCTCCGCCCCGGGGTAGCGGGCGGCCACCTCGGCCCGCCGCCCCGGGTCGCCGGTGACCACGGCGGCCAGCTCCAGGCCGGGGGTCACGTCGAGGAACGGTGCGTGGAACGCGGCTCCGCCGAGCCCGTAGCCGATGAGTGCGGTGCGCATGCGAGGAACCCTAGGCTTCCCACGACGTGGACGCCCTGTCCAGGTTCGTCACCCACCGCTACGTTCAGCCCCATGAGTCTGCTGGTGACGCGACGGCACGTGGATTACGCACGTGTCACCAGCATGGCCTGTCGCCTCGGCTGATCCACCTCGTTCCAGCACCGTCGTCCTCCCTTCGGCGTGCCCTCGTCACCACCCCCAGCCTGACAGGAGCCCCAGCATGTCCTGGTCGTTCGACACCAAGCAGGTCCACTCCGGCGCCGCGCCCGACCCCGCCACCGGCGCCCGGGCCACGCCGATCTACCAGACCACCTCGTTCGTGTTCCGCGACACCGCCCACGGCGCGGCGCTGTTCAGCCTCGCGGAGCCCGGCAACATCTACACCCGCATCAACAACCCCACCCAGGACGTGCTCGAACAGCGGGTCGCGGCGCTGGAGGGCGGCATCGCGGCGGTGGCGTTCGCCTCCGGCCAGGCCGCCGAGACCGCCACGATCCTCAACCTCGCCCGCGCGGGCGACCACCTCGTCTCCAGCGCCTCCCTCTACGGCGGCACCTACAACCTGTTCCACTACACGCTGCCCAAGCTCGGCATCGAGGTGTCCTTCGTGGACGACCCCGACGACCTCGACGCGTGGCGCGCGGCCGTGCGGCCCAACACCAAGGCGTTCTTCGCCGAGTCGCTGGCCAACCCGCGCAGCAACGTGCTCGACATCGAGGGCGTGGCCGAGGTGGCGCACGCGGCGGGCGTGCCCCTGATCGTGGACAACACCGTGCCGACGCCCTACCTGCTGCGGCCCCTGGAGCACGGCGCGGACATCGTGATCCACTCCGCCACCAAGTACCTCGGCGGCCACGGCACCGCCATCGCGGGCGTGGTGGTCGACGGCGGGAAGTTCGAGTTCTCCGACGCCGAGCGGTTCCCGGACTTCAACGAGCCCGACCCCAGCTACCACGGCCTCCAGTACTGGCCCGCGCTCGGCCACGGCGCGTTCGCGGCCAAGCTGCGCGTGCAGGGCCTGCGCGACACCGGCGCGGCCATCGCGCCGCTGACCAGCTTCCTGGTCATCCAGGGCATCGAGACGCTGTCGCTGCGCCTGGAGCGGCACTCGGCCAACGCGCTGGAGCTCGCCCGCTGGCTGGAGTCGCGCGACGAGGTCGAGAAGGTGCACTACGCGGGCCTGGAGTCCAGCCCGTGGCACGATCTGGCGCGCAAGTACCTGCCGAACGGCCAGGGCGGCATCGTGTCCTTCGAGCTGCGCGGCGGCGTCGAGGCGGGCCGGGCGTTCGCGGACGGCCTGGAGCTGTTCAGCCAGCTCGCCAACATCGGCGACGTCCGCAGCCTGGTCATCCACCCGGCCAGCACCACGCACAGCCAGCTCACCCCCGAGGAGCAGGCCGTCGCGGGCGTCACGCCCGGCCTGATCCGGCTGTCGGTCGGCATCGAGGGCGTGGAGGACCTCAAGGCGGACCTGGAGGCGGGCTTCCGCGCCGCCAAGTCGGTGCTGTGACGACCGCTCCGGGCCCCGGAGCCACCGTCGGGGAGACCCCTCGCGCCGCCGGAGGGTGGCGCGAGGGGGACCCCGACGGGCGCAGGCGTTGGTTCCGCGGCGCCCTGCCCGACCTGCCCCTGGCGATCGCCTACGAGACGTGGGGCGAGCCGAACGCGGACCGCTCGAACGCGGTGCTGGTGCTGCACGCGCTGACCGGCGACAGCCACGTGGCGGGCGGGGTCGAGCCGGGCCACCCGACGCCGGGCTGGTGGGACGGCCTGGTCGGGCCGGGGAAGGCGCTGGACCCCGCCGAGTGGTTCGTGGTCGCGCCGAACGTGCTGGGCGGCTGCCAGGGCACCACCGGGCCGTGGGCGACCGCGCCGGACGGCCGGCCGTGGGGCGCGCGGTTCCCCCGCGTGTCGGTGCGGGACCAGGTGGCGGCCGAGGTGCTGCTGGCCGACCACCTGGGCATCGGGGCGTGGGCCGCGGTGCTGGGCGGCTCCATGGGCGGGATGCGCGCGCTGGAGTGGGCGGTGTCCGAGCCCGACCGGGTGCGGTCGCTGCTGGTGCTGGCCGCGCCCGCGGCGTCGACCGCGGAGAACGTCGCGCTCGCCTCGGCCCAGTTGCGCGCCATCGAGCTGGACCCGGTGCGCGGCATGGGCGTGGCCCGGCGGATCGCCCACATCAGCTACCGCAGCGAGCCGGAGCTGGACGCCCGGTTCGGGCGCGAGGTGCAGCCGGACGGGCGGTTCGCGGTCGAGTCCTACCTGGACCACCACGCCGACAAGCTGGCCCGCCGGTTCGACCCGGAGAGCTACGTGGTGCTGACCGAGGCCATGAACGGCCACGACGTGGGCCGGGGCCGGGGCGGCGTGCGGGCGGCGCTGGGCCGGGTCACCGCGCGCACGATCGTGGCGGGCATCGACTCGGACCGGCTCTACCCGCTGCGCCTCCAGCGGGAGATCGCCGACGCCGTGCCCGGCGCCGGCGACCTCCGCGTGGTGACCTCGCCCTACGGCCACGACGCCTTCCTCATCGAGGTCGACCAGGTGGCCAAGCTCGTGGACGAGCTGCTGGAAGGGGTCAGAAGCCCGCGGTGATGCGGGTGAACTCCCAGTCCGGCTGCGCGATCCCCGAGCAGTTCGACGACACCTGGCCGTCGCACCCGCCGCGGTCGCGGTTGACCGCCCAGAACGCGAGGCGGCCCAGCCCGTTGGCCTTGGACCAGTCCCGGATCCTGGTCCAGGCCTGGGTGGTGGTCACCTCGCGCTGGTCGGACAGGCCGTTCATGCCGGAGATGCCGCTGTGCGCGAACGCCTCGGCGTCGGACCACCCGAACGTGGCCTTGAGCCTGTTCTTGAGGCCGGTGACCGCGTTGATCGTGTCCGTCGCGACGTCGGAGCTGCCGAAGTCGAACGGCATGAGCGTGAACACGTCGACGTTCGCGCCGATCGCCGCGGCCCGCTCGATCAGCCGGTTGCCCCAGGAGTTCGGGCCGGTGGTCGTGGTGCCGAAGGTGACGATGGTCTGGATGCCCGGGTTGTTCTGCTTGACGATCTTCAGGGCCTCCAGGATGCGGTCCTGCACGGCGGCGTTCTCGAACTCGTCGGTGTTCTCGATGTCGATGTCGATCACCTTCAGCCCGTAGGCGTCGATGACCTTCTGGTACGCGCCCGCAAGCGCTTGCGGGGTGGAGCAGTTGGGGCCGAGCTTGTTGCCGCTCCAGCCGCCGAACGACGGGATCACGTCGCCGCCGGCCGCGCGGACCTGGTTGATGACCTGCTGGTCGACGCCGCCGGTCAGCGGCCGGGTGCCGTCCCAGGCGGGGTTGCAGCCGCCGGAGGACAGCACGAACGCCAGGGTGAACCACTTGACCCCGGTGGCGCTCATGACGGTCTGCGGCGCGGGCGGGTTGCCCCAGCCGAGGAACAGGTACGGCGCGCCCCGGCCGCCGGGCTGGGGCCGGCCGGGCTGGGTGGTCGCGGTGACCTGGTTGGACGGGCCCGAGGTGTTGCCGGCGGCGTCGCGGGCCCGGACGGTGAAGGTGTGGGCGGTGCTCGGGGTCAGGCCGCTCACCGTGGCCGTGGTGCCGCTGACCGAGGTGGCGACCGCGCCGCCGCGCAGCACGTCGTAGGCGGTCACGCCGACGTTGTCCGTGGCGGCGTCCCAGGCCAGCGACGCGGTGGTGTCGGTGGTGCCGGTGACGCGCAGGCCGCTCGGCGCGCTCGGCGGGGTGGTGTCGCCACCGCCGCCGGTGCAGGGCGAGCCGTTGACGGTGCAGTTGAGCGGCGCGCCCGAGCCGGTGCCGAGGAACCCGAAGGTCACCGAGGCGCCGGCGCCGACCGTGCCGTTGTAGGTGCGGTTGGTGGCAACGTAGTGATCACCCGTGCGGGTGATCAGGGCGTCCCAGTAGGAGCCGACCGCGGTGCCCGCGGGCAGGTCGAACTCGACCCGCCACGACGTGACCGCGGCGGGGCCGCCGTTGGCGACGGTGAACCGGGCCTCGAAGCCGCTGCCCCAGTCCTGGGTCTTGGCGAAGGTCGCGGTGACACCGGGCGCCGCGACCGCGGACGGACCGGTGAGGGCCAGGGAGCCGAGGGCGAGCGCGCTCGCCGTGAGCAACGCGCCCCATCGTGGTGACATGAGGAAGTCTCCTCCTCGTGGGTGGCAGGGATGTCGCGCCCACGAGGAGGCTGGTCTAGACCAATGGTGCTGTCAAGGCTCTGCATCGATCAGGTGCGAGAGTCTGACCAGCGAAAATGGACAGCGGTGCCGGAAACGGTCACTCGTCCAAGGCGGCGGCGATCCACGGGGACACCGGCAGGTCGCGCGTCTGGCACTCGGCGGCGAGCTTCACCGTCCAGCGCAGCGCCTGGAGCACCACGGTGGCCAGCTCCTGCGGCTGACCGTTGGCGAGCGCGATCTCGATCTGCTCGGCCGCCGCCTCCTGGTCGCCGTGCACCTCGGCGAGCAGCGTGCGGATGGCGGTGCGGACCGGGGGGTCGGCGTCGTCGATCGGCACCTCCTGCCCGTCCTCGTCGAAGACCTGCATCTTCACCGGGGTCGCGCCGCCCGACCCGAGCGCGGCGACCATCTCGCTGCACTCGGAGAACAGCAGCAGGACCAGCTCCCGGATCTCCTCGTTGCCCTCCGGGGAACCGCTGAGGTAGCCGGTGACCAGGTCGACCGCGACCGCGTCCTCACCGACCTTGGCGGCGGCCAGGGCCTCGGCGGCCACGGCCTGGAGCCGTGCGCGGCGGTCCGGATCTTGCTGCGGGTGCATGCGGCCATCTTCCGAGGGGAGTAGGTGTGCACAGCTCTTGCCTATTGCCTACCCGGTGGTGTTCGGCTGAAGCAACGCCTTGTCCGGTGGGGTGCTACTCGGGTATGTCGATCCGCGGGGGCATGTGCCGGGGTACCCGGCCGACCTAGCATCAGGCGCATGATCCGCACTTTCCTCCGGGTCGTGCTGCTCCGCGACCGCACGCGGGTCTTCGAGGGCTCCCGGCACCCCCGGCTCGCCGCCGTGCCGGTGCTCGCCTGGGGCCTCGTCGTGGCGATCACCCTGAGCGTGGACTACGTGGACTCCCGCGACCCGGACGGGTGGTGGCCGCTGATCTTCGCGCTGGTCGCCGGCAGCTTCCTGCTGCTGTTCCGCTCGGTGCTGGGCGCGTGGCGGCTGGCCACGGCGGGCCTGCTGGTGGCGCGGATCCTCCAGGACTCCGGCACGGCGCCGCTCGACGGCTGGCACTGGGGCTGGTACCTGCCGGTCCTGCTGGCCGTCGGCGTGCTCCACACCGGGCGGGTCGTGCTGGTCGTCGGCCTGCTCACCACCGCCGCGACCTACCTGGTCGGCGCGCTCACGGGCACGCTCGACCTGTTCACCGTCACCGCGCCGGTGCTGGCGCTGCCGCTCCTGCTCGGGTACGCGTTCGGCTCGCGCGGGCGGGCCGAGCAGCGGTACCACGCCGAGCGGGACGCGAAGGCGGCGCTGGAGGAGCGGGCCCGCATCGCGCGCGAGATGCACGACGTGGTCGCGCACCACATGTCGATGGTCGTGGTGCGCTGCGAGACCGCCCCCTACCGCATCACCGGCCTGCCGGAGGCGGGCCTGCGCGAGTTCGCCGAGCTGGGCGGCGCGGCGCGGGCCGCGATCACCGACATGCAGCGGCTGCTGGGCGTGCTGCGGGCGGCGGACCAGCGGGCCGACCGGCTGCCGCAGCCCGGCCTGGCCGACGTCCGCGCGCTGCACCCCGGGGCCGCGGTGCCCGACGTGGAGGTGCCGGAGGCGGTCGGGCTGACCGCGTACCGGGTGGTGCAGGAGGCGCTGACCAACGCGGCCCGCCACGCGCCCGGCTCGACCACCTCGGTCGAGGTCGGGTTCGAGGCCGGTGGGCTGCGGGTCGTGGTCCGCAACACGGCGGGCGGGCCGTCGCGCGGCGGCGGTGGCGGGCACGGGCTGCGCGGGATGCGCGAGCGGGTGGCGGTGCACGGCGGGTCGGTGGCGGCCGGGCCCACCGACGACGGCGGGTTCGAGGTGCGTGCGACGATCCCGGTGGAGCGGGGGTGACGGCGTGGAGGGGGACGGCGGCGTGAGCGGGGGCGACGGCGTGAGCGGGGGCGGCGGCGTGAGCGGGGGCGGGGACGGCGGCGGCGTGGGCGGGGGTGGCGCGGCGGTGGTCAAGGTGCTGGTGGCCGACGACCAGGAGATGGTCCGCGAGGGGTTCGCGGCCCTGCTGGCGGCCCAGCCCGACATCGAGGTGGTCGGCTCGGCGGGCGACGGCGCGGAGGCCGTGGCGCAGGTGCGGCGGCTGCGGCCGGACGTGGTGCTGATGGACGTGCGGATGCCGGGCACGGACGGCCTGACCGCGACCAGGCTGCTGGCCGACGACCCGGTCCGGGTGCTCGTGCTGACCACCTTCGACCTGGACGACTACGTGTACGAGGCCCTGCGGGCCGGCGCGAGCGGGTTCCTGCTCAAGCACGCGCCGGCGAGCGAGCTGCTGGCCGCGGTGCGGGTGGTGGCGCGCGGCGAGGCGCTGCTCGCGCCCTCGGTGACCAAGCGGCTCATCGAGGACTTCGTCAAGTCGCGGCCGGCGCGGGTGGTGCGGCCCGCGTCGCTGGGCGCGCTCACCGAGCGGGAGACCGAGGTGCTCGGGCTGGTCGCGCGGGGCCTGTCGAACGCCGAGATCGCCGCGCACCTGGTGCTGGCCGAGCAGACGGTCAAGACGCACGTGAGCCGGGTGCTGATGAAGCTCGGCCTGCGCGACCGGGCCCAGGCCGTGATCGCGGCCTACGAGTCCGGGCTCGTGGTACCCGGGTAGGGCCGGCGGAACGGCACCGCGGTGTGACGCCCCGGGGCCCGTGGTCTTCCTAGGTTTCCGGGCATGACGGGGAAGATCGCTCTGCTGGCGGCGTTGCTGGTGCTCGCCGCGCCCGGGGGTGGGCCGCCTCCCTTCACCCCGCGCGTCGAGGTGCTGGGTGACCTGGCGCGGGCGGCGCACGTGGTCGTGCTCGTGCCGGGCTCCGATGTGGACGGTCCGCGGTTCGCCGGCACCGTCGGGCGGATGGCGCGCGAGCTGCGGGCCGAGGCCGGGCGGGACGACCTCGCGGTGGTCGCCTGGCTCGGCTACCGGACCCCGTCGGGCCTCGGCGTCGACGCGGCGGGCGGGCGGCTGGCCAGGGCGGGCGCGCGGGCGCTCGACGCGTACGTGCGGGGCCTGCCGGGCCACGTGCGCCTGGTGTGCCACAGCTACGGCGCGGTGGTGTGCTCGCTGGCCCGGCCGCGGGTCGAGGACCTGGTGTTCCTCGGTTCGCCGGGGGTGCGCGCGGACTCGGCGGCCGAGTTCGGCGACACGCGGGTGTGGGCGGCCCGGGGCGGGCGGGACTGGGTGCGGTGGGTGCCCGCGGTCCGGCTGGGCGACCTGGGGCACGGCGCGGACCCGGTGGGACCCGGGTTCGGCGCGCGGGTCTTCGACGCCGGTGACGCCGGGCACGACGGGTACTTCCGCGCGGGGTCGGCCCCGCTGCGGGCGGTGGCGCGGATCGCGGTGGGTGAGGAGCCGTGAGCGCGCCGGGGGAGCGGGACCGGGCGGTCGACGCCACGCGGGCGCTGGCGGTCGGCGGGGTGGTGCTGGGCCACTGGCTGGTGACGGCGCCGGTGCTGACCGCCGACGGCCTGGTGGTGGACAGCCCGCTGCGGTGGGTGCCGGAGCTGGCGCCGCTGACCTGGGTGCTCCAGGTGCTGGGGCTGTTCTTCTTCGTCGGCGGTTTCGGCGCGGCGCGCGGCGCGACGCCGTGGTGGCGGCGGGCGCGGCGGCTGGTCGCGCCGGTGGCGGTGCTGCTGGGCGCGTGGGCGCTGGTCCTGTTCGGACTGTCGTTGCGCGGGCTGCCGCAGCAGACGGTGTGGACGGCCGGGTACCTGGTCGTCACGCCGCTGTGGTTCCTCGTCGTGCACCTGCTGCTGTCGGCGCTCACGCCGGTGCTGGCGCGGCTCGGGTGGTGGGGCGTGGCCGTGCCCGTCGCGCTGGTGGCGCTGGACGCGGGGTGGGCGGGTGCGGGGTGGGTGGGCGCGGGGTGGGTGAACGTGGTCGCGGTGTGGTGCGTGCCGTGGCAGTTGGGCGTGCTGGTGGCCCGGCACGGGTGGCGCAGGTCGTGGGGCGCGGCGCTGTTCGGGGTTGGCGCGGTCGCGTTCGCCGGGCTGCTGGCGCTGGGGTGGCCGGCGAGCGCGGTGGGCGTGCCGGGCGCGGTGGAGTCGAACCTGTCGCCGCCGTCGGCCGCGGCGCTGGCGCTGGCCGTGGCGCAGGTCGGGCTGGTGCTGCTGGTGCGGCCGAGGTTCCGGGCGCCCGCGGTGAACGCCAAGGCGCTGCCGGTGTTCCTGGCGCACCAGAGCGCGCTGCTGGTGGTGGTGCTGGTGGGGTCGGCGTTCGGGTCGCTGCGCGGCCTCAACACGGTGCCCTCGGACGGGCTATGGGTGCTGGAGCGCCTCACGTGGCTGCCGGTGTTCCTCGGCGTGTGCCTGCTCCTGCTTCGGCAGCGCCGCCAGCAGCGCGAGCACGATCGTCGCGCCGTGCAGGGCGATCTCCGCGGCGGTCGGCCGGAGCACCAGCAGCGGCGGCACGCAGGCCAGCGCGGTCAGCAGCCAGGGGCGGCGGGTGTGGCAGCCGCCCGAGTGGGCGGTGTGCAGCAGGTACCAGCCGAGCAGCAGGTGGATCAGGTTCTGCAGCGGGTCGACCCGGAACACCACCAGCACGTCCGCCGCGCCCGAGAAGCCGGTGACGACGAACCCGAGCACGCCCAGCGCGCCGTAGCCGACGCCGAGGGTGACGGCCAGCCGGGTGCGGTGGGTCTCCCTGGTCCGGCACGGCGGGTGGGTGGCGCCGCGCTCGAAGCGGTGGAACAGCAGCAGCACGGGCAGGAGCAGCAGCACGAGCACGGCCGTCCAGCGGGGCCGGTGGACGACCCAGCCGAACGCGGCGGGCCCGTCGAGCACGCCGAGCAGCCCGACCACGGCGGCGAGGGCGGTGAGGTAGCCGAGGTAGACCGTCATCGGCGCGGTGCGGGCGAACTCGACGACCCGCCACTGCCGGTGCCCCTCCAGCCACGCGGCCACGCGGGGGCGCAGCAGCAGCACCACGCAGATCTGGGCCAGGCCGAGCACCAGCAGGCAGACGGTGGGCGGGGTGAGGTTGGAGGTCCGCTCGCCGGGCAGCGCCATCATGGTGCGCGGGTAGCCGCCGACCGTGATCAGCGCCAGCAGCACGGGCACGGCGGCGACCGCGAGCAGGGCGAGGGCGCGGCGGGGCAGGCGCAGCAGGCTGCCGTCGGCGTAGTGGAACCCGAGCTGCTGGAGCAGCAGCGCGCCGAGGAGCAGGTTGAGGTGGCCGCCGGTGCGCCAGTCGAAGCCGATGCGCAGCGCGTCGACCAGGATCATCAGGGCGACCAGCGCGACCGGCGCGAGCAGGCGGGCGTCGCGGTGCAGCCGGGCCATGACCGGGGTGGCGGCCACCGCGACGAGGTAGAGGCCGAGGAACCACAGCGGGTGGGCGATGAGCCTGCCGAACAGCTCGACCCGGGACTTGTCCACGTCGAGCAGTTCGAGGGGCAGCGGCAGGACCAGCCAGGCCAGCACGAACGCCAGCACCGGGCGCAGCAGCCACGAGGTGCGGGCGGCCAGGTAGCGGCCGTAGCCGCCGTGCTCGGCCTGGACGGCGTGCCAGCTGACCAGGTTGGCGTGGCCGCCCGCGAAGTAGAAGACCGGGGTGGCCTGGAGGAACCAGGTGAGCAGCCACAGCCAGTGGGCGCTCGCGCCCGCCCAGTGCGTCACGGTCAGCACCGACTGGCCGATGACGACCAGGCCCAGGGCGGCCAGGCGCAGGAAGGTGGCGTAGCGGTCGGGCTGCCTGGGCTCCGGCCGCGGTCCGGGCGGCCCGCGGCGGCCCGGCAGGCGGGCGACGAGCAGGAAGACGACGACGGCGCTGCCGAAGCCCCAGGCCAGCACCGGTTCGTGCCCCGGCGGGCCCCAGCGCTGGCGCCAGGAGTTGAACTCGAGGCCCGCGGTGTAGAGCTGGGCGGTGGCGTGGCACCGGCCGGCGTTGCCCCGGGGGTTGCGGTCGCACTGGGCGTCCATGTCCAGGGTGAGGCGGGTGTCCAGGGCCTCGCGCGCCTGCCGGTCGAGGGGGCGGCCCTTGCTCTCGGCGTAGCGGAGGAGGTCGTAGCCCAGGTCGTGGGCCTTGCAGAAGGCGCCGAAGTCCCACTCGGTGTCGCCGGCGGGGCCGGAGCAGCCGCCGCCGGGGTCGATGGCGCGGGTGGTGCCGTCCGGGGCGGTGACGACCCGCGGGGTGCGGTGCACGACCTCGGTGAAGTCGGCGGGGAACTCGGCCAGGGGGCTGGCGGCGGAGGGGTTCGCCAGCGCGGTGACGGCGCGGGCGGCGACGGCGACGTCCCCGGTGAGCGGCGGTGGGTCGGTGGCGCCCGCGGGGCGGGAGGCGATGACGCCGCAGGCGAAGACGGCCAGGGTGATCAGGGTGAACCGGAACCAGGCCGGTAAGCGGGCGAACGACCGGAAGCCCGGCCACCCCCCGGTGGTCTTCCCCTCTGCGTCACCCATCGGCCGTCCAGGCTACGGACCGGCGTCGCGCGCCGCCAACCCGTTGCGCCCCCGGTCGCGGTGGGGCCCGCCCCACCGCCGATCGGCCGATCGGCGCCAGGTCGCTCAGGCGATCGCGCCCGACAGGGAGGCCAGCGCCATCCGGGAGAGCAGCTTCGCCATCTGCTCCCGGTCCAGGTGGGCGCTGTGCGGCGTGGAGTTGATCAGGCCGAACACGGCGTGCGCGGCGGCCCGCGCGGTCGGCTCGTCGACCTCCGGCGAAGTCTTGCGGATCGTCTCGACCCACACCTCCACGTAGCGCCGCTGGAGCGCTCTCACCAGCCGCCGGTCGGGGTCGGTCAGGTTGGCCAGGTTCCGGATCTGCACGGTGATCAGCGCCGGGTCGTCCAGCGCGAAGTCGACGTGCCAGCGGATCAGCTCGCGCAGCGCGTGCTCCGGGTCGCGGGACGCCGCGACGCGCGCCAGCCCGCCGTCGAGCAGGCGTTCGCTGATCTGCGTGAGCATTTCTCCCAGCATCGCGTCCTTGCTGCGGAAATGCCGGTAGAGCGCCGGTCCGGAAATGCCCACCGCCGCGCCGATGTCGTCGATGCCGACACCGTGGAAGCCGTGCCGGGCGAACAGTTCGGCGGCGGCGGCCAGGATCTGGTCACGGCGGCTCTGCTTCACGGGTACGTCCGGCACGGCACCCATCTTAAGCGGCCGGCCCACCTGAGGTAAACGACCGTTAACTCCAGTGCCACGTGGAGATCGTTTACTACTTTCAGTAACGCGACGTTAACTCTTGACCCACTCTTCTTGATCAGGTCTACCTGCTGGTACCTGTTGTTGTGCACTGCATCACACCCTGCGTTGTTTCCCTCCGGGAGGCTCCGATGCGCCTTGTCAAAACCCTGTCCAGCGCCGCGGTCGCGATCGCCGCGTCGCTGGCGCTCGTCACGCCGGCCCAAGCGGCCGGCGCCAATTACGTCGCGCTCGGCGACTCCTACTCCTCGGGGACCGGAACCGGCACCTACTACAGCGACTCCGGCAGCTGCAAGCGCAGCCAGTACGCCTACCCGGCGCTCTGGGCCGCCGCGAACGCGCCCGCGTCGTTCCGGTTCGTCGCCTGTTCCGGCGCCCGCACCGGCGACGTGCTGAACAACCAGGTCAGCGCGCTCAGCGCGTCGACCTCCCTGGTCAGCATCTCGGTCGGCGGCAACGACGCCGGCTTCTCCGACGTGATCACGACCTGCACCCTGGGCACGGACGCGACCTGCACCAACCGCGTCAACCAGGCCAAGGCCTACGCCACCGGCACCCTGCCCGGCCTGCTCGACAACGTCTACACCCAGATCCGCAACCGCGCGCCGTCCGCCAAGGTCGTCGTGCTGGGCTACCCGCGCCTCTACAAGGTGCCGGGCACCTGCTCGGTCGGCCTGAGCGACACCAAGCGGGCCGCGATCAACTCCGCCTCCGACACCCTGCACCAGGTCATCTCGGCCCGCGCGGCGGCAAAGTCGTTCGCCTACCGCGACCTGCGCGGCGCGTTCACCGGTCACGAGATCTGCTCGTCGGACTGGTGGCTGAACAGCCTGTCCTGGCCGGTCGAGGAGTCCTACCACCCGAACCGCAACGGCCAGCGCCTCGGCTACCTGCCGCAGTTCAGCTCCGCAGCCGGCTGACAAAGGACAGATAACAAATAACAGATAACAGATTTTGTCAGTGATCTGCAGTGCGCTCGTCGGGCGCACCGAAGAGGGGGCCGCAGCCGCGGTCCCCTCTTGCTTGTCCGGTGCCGTTAACAGGCGCTAACATCCTCGTAGGTTAACGACGGCTAACCACGAGGAGCCCATGGACGCCCCGGTGCTGCGCAGCGCGGCCGACAAGTCGGCCGACGCCTTCCGGCGCTACCACGACGAGCACGCGCGCCTGGTGGACGAGTTGCGCGCCAAGCTCCGCGACGCCGCGCGCGGCGGACCGGAGAAGGCCCGCGAGCGGCACGTGGCGCGCGGCAAGCTGCTGCCCCGCGACCGCGTCGACACCCTGCTCGACCCCGGCTCGCCGTTCCTCGAACTCTCGCCGCTGGCCGCGGGCGGCATGTACGGCGACGAGGCGCCCGCCGCGGGCGTCATCACCGGCGTGGGCCGCGTGTCGGGCCGCGAGGTCGTGGTCGTCGCCAACGACGCCACCGTCAAGGGCGGCACCTACTACCCGATGACGGTCAAGAAGCACCTCCGCGCCCAGGAGGTGGCGCTGCACAACAACCTGCCGTGCGTCTACCTGGTGGACTCCGGCGGCGCGTTCCTGCCGAAGCAGGACGAGGTGTTCCCCGACCGCGAGCACTTCGGCCGCATCTTCTTCAACCAGGCCACCATGTCCGCCCGGGGCATCGCGCAGGTCGCGGCCGTCCTCGGCTCGTGCACGGCGGGCGGCGCGTACGTGCCCGCCATGTCCGACGAGGCGGTCATCGTGCGGAACCAGGGCACGATCTTCCTCGGCGGCCCGCCCCTGGTGAAGGCCGCGACCGGCGAGGTCGTCACGGCCGAGGAGCTGGGCGGCGGCGAGCTGCACTCGCGCACCTCCGGCGTCACCGACCACCTCGCCGAGAACGACGAGCACGCGCTGCGCATCGTGCGCTCCATCGTCGGCACGCTGGGCCCCCGCCCGCCGCGCCCCTGGCGGGTCGAGCCGGCCGTCGAGCCGGCCGCGGACCCCGCCGAGCTGTACGGCGTGGTGCCCACCGACAGCCGCACCCCCTACGACGTGCGCGAGGTCATCGCCCGCGTGGTCGACGGCAGCCGGTTCCAGGAGTTCAAGAAGGACTACGGCGCCACGCTGGTCACCGGGTTCGCCCGCATCCACGGCCACCCGGTCGGCATCGTCGCCAACAACGGCGTGCTGTTCGGCGAGTCCGCGCTGAAGGGCGCGCACTTCATCCAGCTCTGCGACCAGCGCTCCGTGCCGCTGGTGTTCCTCCAGAACATCAGCGGGTTCATGGTCGGCCGCGAGTACGAGGCGGCGGGCATCGCCAAGCACGGCGCGAAGATGGTGACCGCGGTGGCGTGCGCGCGGGTGCCGAAGTTCACCGTGGTGATCGGCGGGTCGTTCGGCGCGGGCAACTACTCGATGTGCGGGCGGGCCTACTCGCCCCGGTTCCTGTGGATGTGGCCGAACGCCCGCATCTCGGTGATGGGCGGCGAGCAGGCGGCGTCGGTGCTGGCCACCGTGCGGCGCGACCAGCTCGGCGACGCCTGGTCCGCCGAGGACGAGGAGGCGTTCAAGGCCCCGATCCGGCGGCAGTACGAGGACCAGGGCAACCCGTACTACTCCACGGCCCGGCTGTGGGACGACGGCGTGATCGACCCGATGGACACCCGGACCGTCCTGGGCCTCGCGCTGTCCGCCGCGGCCAACGCCCCGATCGAGCCCGTTTCCTACGGCGTCTTCCGGATGTGATGGGGATGTTCGAGTCGGTTCTGGTGGCCAACCGCGGCGAGATCGCGGTGCGGGTGGTCCGCGCCCTGCGGCGGTTCGGCATCCGGTCGATCGCCGTCTACAGCGACGCGGACGCCGACGCGCTGCACGTGCGGCTGGCGGACGAGGCGGTGCGGCTCGGGCCGGCGGCGGCGCGGGAGAGCTACCTGTCGATCGAGCGGGTGGTCGGGGCCGCGGTGTCGACGGGCGCGCGGGCCGTGCACCCCGGGTACGGGTTCCTGGCCGAGAACGCCGAGTTCGCGCGGGCCTGCGAGAAGGCGGGCCTGGTGTTCATCGGGCCGCCCGCCGAGGCGATCGAGGCGATGGGCGACAAGATCCGCGCCAAGCTGACCGTGGCGGCGGCCGGCGTGCCCGTGGTGCCGGGGCGGACCGCGGTCGGCATGACCGACGACGACCTGGTGGAGGCGGCCGGCGAGATCGGGTTCCCGGTGCTGCTGAAGCCGTCCGCGGGCGGCGGCGGCAAGGGGATGCGGCTGGTCCACGAGCCGTCCGGGCTGCGGGACGCGATCGAGTCGGCGCGGCGCGAGGCGCGCGGGTCGTTCGGGGACGACGCCCTGCTCATCGAGCGGTTCGTGACCAACCCGCGGCACGTCGAGATCCAGGTGCTGGCCGACGCGCACGGCGGCGTCACCCACCTCGGCGAGCGCGAGTGCAGCCTCCAGCGGCGGCACCAGAAGATCATCGAGGAGGCGCCGTCGCCGCTGCTCACGCCCGAGGTGCGGGAGGCGATGGGCCGGGCGGCGGTGGAGGCGGCGCGGTCCGTCGGGTACGTCGGCGCGGGCACGGTGGAGTTCATCGTCGACGGCGCCTCCGGCGACTACTTCTTCATGGAGATGAACACCCGGCTCCAGGTCGAGCACCCGGTCACGGAGCTGGCCACCGGCGTGGACCTGGTCGAGCAGCAGTTGCGCGTCGCGGCGGGGGAGCACCTCCGGCTCGGCGAGGTGAGGCTCCGGCGGCACGCCGTGGAGGCGCGCGTCTACGCGGAGGACCCGGCGCGCGGGTTCCTGCCGACCGGCGGCACCGTGCTGGCGCTGGAGGAGCCCGCGGACGTGCGGGTGGACTCGGCGCTGCGGGTCGGGCTGACCGTCGGCAGCGACTACGACCCGATGCTGGCCAAGGTCGTCGCGTCCGGCGACACGCGCGAGGAGGCGTTGCGGCGGTTGGACGCCGCGCTCGGGCGCATGGTGCTGCTGGGCGTGACGACGAACATCCCGTTCCTGCGGGCGCTGCTGAAGGACCCGGACGTGCGCGCGGGCGCGCTGGACACCGGCCTGGTCGAGCGCAAGCTGGACGAGCTGGTGGCCGTCGACCGGCCGGACGAGGTGCTGGCCGCGGCGGCGCTGGAGCGTCAGCTCTCGCTGCGCGGCGACGACCCGTGGGAGCGCGTCGACGGGTGGCGCGTCGGCGAGCACGCGTGGACCACGTGGCTGATCGACGGCGTGCCGGTGCGCGTGCGCGGCGACGAGGTCTCGGTCGACGGCGGGGAACCGTTGCGGCTCAAGGTCTCCGCGGAGGACGGCGCGCTGGTGGTCGGCACCCGCCGGTACGCGGTGGCCAGGTCCGGCGACGTGCTGTGGCTCGGCGCGGACGGGTGCTCGTGGGCGCTGACCGAGACCCTGCCGTCCGAGGTCGCGGCGGCCGGCGGTGGCGGCGCGGGCGGACCGGTGACCAGCCCCATGCCGGGCACGGTGCTCGTGGCGCGCGCGTCCGCCGGTGACGAGGTGGTCGCGGGGCAGCCGCTGTTCGTGGTCGAAGCGATGAAGATGGAGCACACCGTCACGGCCCCCGTGGCCGGCGTGCTCGCCGAAGTTCACGTCCGGGCGGGCCAACAGGTCGCGCTGGACCAAACCCTTGCCGTCGTCGTGCCCCACCAGGAGTGAGCGATGTTGGACTTCCGCCTTGACGAGGAACACGAGGCGCTGCGCAAGACCGTCGAGGAGTTCGCGCGCGCGGAGGTGGCGCCCGTGATCGGCGGGTTCTACGAGCGCGAGGAGTTCCCGTACGAGATCGTCGCCAAGATGGGGCGGATGGGCCTGTTCGGGCTGCCGTTCCCCGAGGAGCACGGCGGCATGGGCGGCGACTACTTCGCGCTGTGCCTGGCGCTGGAGGAGTTGGCGCGGGTCGACTCGTCGGTGGCGATCACGCTGGAGGCCGGTGTGTCGCTGGGCGCGATGCCGGTGTACCGGTTCGGGTCGGACGAGCAGAAGGCGCGGTGGCTGCCGAGCCTGGCTTCGGGCGAGGTGCTGGGCGCGTTCGGCCTCACCGAGCCGGGCGGCGGGTCGGACGCGGGCGCGCTGCGCACCACCGCCGTGCTCGACGGGGACGAGTGGGTGATCAACGGGACCAAGGCGTTCATCACCAACTCGGGCACGGACATCACCGGCCTGGTGACGGTCGCGGCCGTGACCGGGCGGCGGGAGAACGGGAAGCCGGAGATCTCGGCGATCATCGTGCCGACCGGCACGCCCGGGTTCACCGTGTCGCGCAAGTACTCCAAGGTCGGGTGGAACGCGTCGGACACGCGCGAGCTGTCGTTCCAGGACTGCCGCGTGCCGGTGGGGAACCTGGTCGGTGAGCGGGGGCGCGGGTACGCGCAGTTCCTCCAGACCCTGGACGAGGGCCGCATCGCCATCGCCGCGATCGGCGTGGGGCTCGCGCAGGGCTGCGTGGACGAGTGCCTGGGGTACGTGGGCGAGCGCGAGGCGTTCGGCCGCAAGATCGGCGAGTACCAGGCGATCCAGTTCAAGATCGCCGAGATGGAGGCCCGCGCCCACACCTCGAGGCTCGCGTACTACCAGGCGGCGTCGAAGATGCTGCGCGGCGAGCCGTTCAAGAGGGAGGCGGCGATCGCGAAGCTGGTGTCGTCGGAGGCGGCGATGGACAACGCGCGCGAGGCGACCCAGATCTTCGGCGGGTACGGGTTCATGAACGAGTTCCCGGTGGGGCGGTTCTACCGGGACGCGAAGATCCTGGAGATCGGCGAGGGGACCAGCGAGGTCCAGAAGATGCTGATCGCCCGGGAGCTGGGGCTGAAGTAGCGCTCCTCGCGGTGACCGTTGGTCAACACCCGGCAGGGCTGTAGCCCTGCCGGGTGTTGTTCCTGTTGCCGTTCGCGCGGTTGGCCGATGCCGCCGAAGGTGCCGAAGAGGCGCGGTTGCCGGTCGAGCAGGCGGATCAACCCCGGCCAGGTTGTTCTCACGTACTTCGGCGTGCCCCACGACTTCCCCGCCGACGCCGAAGTGCCCCTGGACACCGTGCGCGAGGCCATGTGGGAGCTGCTCACCACCGGCGGCGAGCGGCCGACCTGCGTGACCTGGCAGGAGGACCGCCGGTAGACCACCCCCGGGAACCGGCTAGAACCGCCCGTGCCGCCCCTCGCCCGCCAGGAACCGCCGCAACCCGCTCCCCACCTCCCGCAACGACACCACCCCGTGGTCCCGCTCGTTCGCCAACGCCTCCTCCTCCGTCAGGTCCTCCTGCTCCAGCACCGACAACCGGTCCCGGCGCAGGCACCCCTGGGGGAACCCGGCGACCTGCGCGGCCAGCTCCTCGGCCGCCGCCCGGCAGGTGCCGTTCGGCACGACCCGGTTCGCCAGGCCGATCCGCAGCGCCTCGCCGGAGTGCACGGGCCGGCCGGTCAGGACCAGGTCCAGCGCCCGTGACGTCCCGATCAGCCTCGGCAACCGCACCGTGCCGCCGTCGATCAGGGGCACGCCCCACCGGCGGCAGAACACGCCGAACACCGCGTCCTCGTCCACCACCCTCAGGTCGCACCACAGGGCCAGTTCGAGGCCGCCCGCCACGGCGTGGCCCGACACGGCGGCGATCACCGGCTTCGACAGGCGCAGCCTGGTCGGCCCCATCGGCCCGGACGCCGACATCGGGTCGTTGCCCCGGGCCGTGCCCACCGCCTTCAGGTCCGCCCCCGAGCAGAACGTGCCGCCCTCGCCGTGCAGCACGGCCACGGACGCGGTCGGGTCCTCGTCGAACTCGCGGAACACCTCGGTCAGGGTGTGGGCGGTCGGCCCGTCGACCGCGTTGCGCACCTCCGGGCGGTTCAGCAGGACCGTGAACACCGGTCCCGACCGCTCCACTCGCACCGCGCTCACAGCTCGGGCAGCCCCCGTTCCACGATCGCGCCGAAGTCGACGCCGCGCGGCAGCGTGCCGAACGCCGCGCCCCGGTCGCCGGCCAGCCGGGACGCGCAGAACGCGTCCGCCACCGCCGGGTGCCCGAACCGCACCAGCAGCGAGCCCTGCAGCGCCAGCGCCATCCGCTCCACCAGCCTGCGCGCCCGGACCTCCAGGTCACCGGTGTCCGCCAGCTCGTCCTTGAGCGCCGCCACGGCGCCGTCCAGCCGCCGGTCGGCGCCCCGGGCCGCGTCCAGCTCGGCGAGGAACTCCGCCACCGCGTCGGGGGAGCGCCCGAGCACCCGCAGCACGTCCAGCGCCGCCACGTTGCCCGAGCCCTCCCAGATGGACATCAGCGGCGACTCGCGGAACAGCCGGGGCATCCCGGAGTCCTCGATGTACCCGTTGCCGCCCAGGCACTCCAGCGCCTCGGCCGCGTGCGCCGGGCCGCGCTTGCACACCCAGTACTTGGTCACCGCCAGCCCGAGCCGGCTGCGCCCGCCCGCCAGCCACAGCGCCGCCGTGGTCGCGGCCTCCGACTCCACGGCCAGGTCGGCGAGCACGTTGCGCATCGCGGGCTGGTCGACCAGGAGCGCGCCGAACGCGCCGCGGTGCGCCGCGTGGTGCGCGGCCTGGACCAGCCCCGCCCGCATCCCGGCGGCCGTGCCGATCACGCAGTCCAGCCGCGTCGTGTTGACCATCTCGATGATGGTCCGCACGCCCCGGCCCTCCTCGCCGACCAGCCAGCCGACCGCCTCGTCGTACTCGACCTCCGCCGACGCGTTGGACCTGTTGCCCAGCTTGTCCTTCAGGCGCTGGAGGAACACCGCGTTGCGCGTCCCGTCCGGCAGCACGCGCGGCACCAGGAAGCACGACAGGCCGCCCGGCGCCTGCGCCAGCGTCAGGAACAGATCCGACATCGGGGCCGAGGTGAACCACTTGTGCCCGGTCAGCAGGTACCCGTCCCCGTTCGGCACGGCGCGCGTGGTGTTCGAGCGCACGTCCGAGCCGCCCTGCTTCTCGGTCATCGACATGCCCGCGATGAGCCCGCGCTTGCCCTCGGGCGCGCGCAGGCCGAAGTCGTACTCGCGGGAGGCCAGCAGCGGCTCGAACCGCGCCGCCAGGTCCGGCGACACGCGCAGCGCGGGCACGGAGGCGTAGGTCATCGAGATCGGGCACCCGTGCCCGGCCTCGGCCTGGCTCCACACGTAGAACTTCGCGGCCCGCGCCACGTGCGCGCCGGGCCGGTCGTCCCGCCACGGCGAGGCGTGCAGGCCGTGCCGCACGGCGGTGGTCATCAGCCGGTGCCAGGCCGGGTGGAACTCGACCTCGTCGATCCGGCGCCCGTACCGGTCGTGGGTGCGCAGCACGGGCGGGTGGGCGTTGGCGAGCCGGCCCAGGTCCTGGACCTCGGCCGTGCCGGCCAGCGCGCCCAGCTCGCGCAGCTCCGGTTCCGCCCACCCCGCGCCGCCCCGGTGCAGGCCGTCCAGCAGCGCCGGGTCGGCGGAGACGTCGTGGCCCTCCAGCGGGGGGACCTGGTTGGTCACCTCGTGCGTGACGCGCGTCATGCACGTCAGAGTACTACTCGCGGGTAACTTCGTGGACCCCGGAAAGTCGGGGGTGCTGATCAAACCGTTCGGGCCTACCGTCGATCCGGTGAGCGATCACGAAGGGGCGGTGGCCGCGCTGCGCGGCCAGTACGCGGCTATCCCGGCGGGCGCACCCGTGCGCCTCGCCAAGTCGACGTCGAACCTGTTCCGGTTCCGCGCCGACCAACCCGGCGGTCTGGACGTGCACCGGTTCAACCGGGTGCTCTCGGTCGACCGCGAGGCCCGGACCGCTCGGGTCCAGGGCATGACCACCTACGAGGACCTGGTCGACGCCACCCTGCCGCACGGCCTGATGCCGCTGGTCGTGCCGCAGCTCAAGACCATCACGCTCGGCGGGGCCGTGGCGGGCCTCGGCATCGAGTCCAGCTCGTACCGCAACGGCCTGCCGCACGAGTCGGTGCGCGAGCTGGAGGTCATGACCGGCGAGGGCGCCGTCGAGGTGGTCAAACCGGGCGACGACCTGTTCCGGGGGTTCCCGAACTCCTACGGCACCCTCGGCTACGCGCTGCGGCTCGACATCGAGCTGGAGCCCGTCTCGCCGTACGTGCGGCTGCGGCACGTGCCGTTCGGCGACGCCGCCGAATGCGCCCGGGTGATCTCCGCGATCTGCGCGGAGGGCGCGTACCTGGGCGAACCGGTCGACTTCGTGGACGGCACGGTGTTCTCGGCGGGCGAGCAGTACCTGACCCTGGGCAACTGGACCGGCACCGCGCCGTGGACCTCCGACTACACCGGCAACCGGATCTACTACCGGTCGATCCAGGAGCGGCGCACCGACTACCTGACCGCGCGCGACTACCTGTGGCGGTGGGACACCGACTGGTTCTGGTGCTCGCGGGCGTTCGGCGTGCAGCGCCCGCTGGTCCGGCGGCTGGTGCCCAAGCGCTACCTGCGGTCGGACGTCTACCGCCGGGTCGTGGCGTGGGACCGGCGGCACCGCTTCTCGGCCCGGCTGAGCAAGGCGGTGGAGGAGCCGGTGATCCAGGACGTGGAGATCCCGGTGGACCGGCTCGCGGAGTTCCTCGACTTCTTCCACCGCGAGATCGGCATCAGCCCGGTGTGGCTGTGCCCGATCCGGCTCCGCGACCGGGCGGGCTGGCCGCTGTACCCGATGGACCCGGACGTGCTGTACGTCAACGTCGGCTTCTGGTCGTCGGTGCCGCTGCGCCCCGACGAGGAGCTGGGCAGCCGCAACCGGCTCATCGAGGCCGAGGTCACCCGGCTGGGCGGGCACAAGTCGCTGTACTCCGACTCCTACTACGGGGAAGAGGAGTTCTGGGACCTCTACGACGGGTCGGCCTACCGGCGGCTCAAGGAGCGCTACGACCCGGACGGGCGGCTGCCCGATCTGTACGCCAAGTGCGTTCTGCGTGGATGAGAGGAGCGTGGTCGTGCGGTTGGCTGAGGTGTTCCAGCGTGCGGTCGGCGGGCGGGACGTCGTCTTCACCGCGTACGACGGGAGCCGGGCGGGGCCCGGCGACGCGGACGTGCGCATCGAGGTCCGCACCCCGCAGGCGCTGTCCTACCTGGCGTCGGCGCCCGGCGAGCTGGGCCTGGCCCGCGCGTACGTGACCGGGCACCTGGAGATCATCGGGGACGTGTACGGGGCGCTGACGCGCCTGTCCGAGCTGTCGCTGCGGGACGTGCCGTGGGGGCAGCGGGTGGGGTTGCTGAGCACCCTGGGCCGGGCCCGGCTGGGCACGAGGGTCGAGCCGCCGCCGCAGGAGCGGCGGTTGCGCGGGCTGCGGCACTCCAAGGCGCGGGACCGCGAGGCCATCGCCCACCACTACGACGTGTCGAACAGGTTCTACGAGTGGCTGCTCGGGCCGTCGATGGCCTACACGTGCGCGGTGTACCCGACGCCGGGGTCCACGTTGGAGCAGGCCCAGTTCGCCAAGCACGACCTGGTGGCGCGCAAGCTGGGCCTGCGGCCGGGGATGCGGCTGCTCGACGTGGGCTGCGGCTGGGGCGGGATGGTCGTGCACGCGGCCCGCGAGTACGGCGTGCGGGCGCTGGGCGTGACGCTGTCGCGCAACCAGGCCGAGTGGGCGCGCAAGGCCATCGCCGAGGCGGGCCTGTCCGACCTGGCCGAGGTGCGGCACCTGGACTACCGGGACGTGCGCGAGGACGGGTTCGACGCGGTCAGCTCCATCGGCCTCACCGAGCACATCGGCAAGGCCAAGCTGCCCGGCTACTTCCGGTCCCTGCACCGGAAGCTGCGCCCCGGCGGCCGGCTGCTGAACCACTGCATCACCCGGCCGGACAACAAGCAGCCCGCCCGGACCGGCGGGTTCATCAACCGGTACGTGTTCCCGGACGGCGAGCTGGTCGGGCCGGGGCACATCGTGTCGCTCGTGCACGACACCGGTTTCGAGGTGCGGCACGAGGAGAACCTGCGCGAGCACTACGCCCTGACCCTGGCGGCGTGGTCGCGGAACCTGGACGAGCACTGGGAGGAGGCGGTGGCGGAGGTCGGCCTGGGCCGCGCCCGCGTGTGGCGGCTGTACCTGGCCGCGTCCCGGCTGGGGTTCGACCGCAACAACATCCAGCTGCACCAGGTGCTGGGCGTGAAGCTGGACGGCACGGACGCGCACATGCCGCTGCGGCCGGAGTGGTGACGGCGCGGGGGTGACCGCTGCCGGGTGACCGCTGCCGGGTGACCGCCCGATCGGCCGCCCCGCCGCCCCGCCGGGTGACCGCTGCCGGGGCGCTCAAGGGTCCACCGCCCTTGAGCGCCCGGTCGGTCCTCACCCGCCCGCGCGCTCAGGCGATCCCGCCGATGATCTGCTGGACCTGGTTCGACGGGATCGCGAACCCGATGCCCACGCTCCCCGCCGCACCGCTCTCCGACGCCGGCGAGTAGATCGCCGAGTTCACGCCCACGACCTCGCCGGCCGCGTCGACCAGCGGACCGCCCGAGTTGCCCGGGTTGATCGAGGCGTCGGTCTGGATCGCCTGGTAGCTCACCGACGCGCCGCGGCGGCCCGTGGTCGCGCCCGGCG
>NZ_JBHWIE010000040.1:0-44826 GCF_042732085.1 Actinosynnema sp. NPDC059797 | reverse complement strand
GTTCACGTGCTCGTCCGCGCCGCCCCCTTCTCCCACCTCGCAGCGTGAGGGCGGGGTCCCCGCCGGGGACCCCGCCCCGTCACGGGCGCCTCAGCTGGTCGGGAAGTCGTCCGGCGTGCGCATCCGCTCGCGGATCCACTGGCCCGCGGGCTTCAGCACCGACGTGCCCGAGAACGAGTTGCCGGCGCAGGTGCCCTCCTTGAACACCGCGCCCGACCGGAAGTCGTCGGAGAAGTTCCAGTTCGTCCAGCCGATCTTGTTGGCCGCCAGGAAGTCCAGGTACTTCTGGCTGTACGCGAAGTCGTTGGCGCCGTCGCCGGTGTAGGTCTGGGTGCCGAACTCGGTCACGAAGATCGGCAGCCGGGCCGCCGCGCGGGACAGGGCGGCGAAGTACTCGTCCTGGTGCGACGCCGCGTAGAAGTGGAACGTGTACATGAAGTTCGTGGCGTTGATCGGGTTGTTGACGATGTCCTGCTCGGAGCGGCCGTCCGAGACGCCGAGCGAGCCCCAGCCGTGGGTGCCGACGAAGACCACGCCGTCCGGGTCCTGGGCGCGGATGACCGGGATCATCTGCTCCGCGTAGGACTTGATGGCCGACCACGGCACGCCGTTGGGCTCGTTGGCGATGTCGTAGATGATGTTGGTCTTGTCGCGGTGCCGCGAGGCGACCTCGGTGAAGAACGTGCGGGCCAGGGCGAGGTTGGCGTTCGGGTCGCCCGGCGAGAGCTGGTGCCAGTCCACCAGCGCGTACAAGCCGCGGCGGGTGGCCTCCTCGATGTAGCCGTGCACCAGGTCGGTGAACCGGCGCGGGTCGGTCTCGTAGCCGCCCTCCTGCACGTACATCGAGATCCGCAGGACGTCGGCGCCCCAGTCGGAGGCGAGGGCGTCCAGGGAGGCGGGCTTGACGCACTGCGCGTACCACTGGATGCCGTGCGTGCTCATGCCGCGGAGCTGGATCGGCTTGCCGTACTTGTTGCACAGCTTGGTCCCGCACACGCGCAGCTGCCCGTTCACGTCGGCGGGGCGGCCGGGCGCCGGGCTGCCGGCGGTGACGTCGAGCCGGTCGAGGTTGGGGCCGCCGGCGGCGGTGGTGGCGGTGACGCGGACGCGGTTCACGCCCGCCGCCAGGGTGACGGGCGCGGTCGCGGTGCGCCAGGTGCTCCACGCGCCGGTGCCGGGGAACGCCACGCCGACCGCCTGGGCCGTCCCGTTGACCGAGATGGTCATCGGGCGGTTGGTGGTGGTGCCGTTGGCGTACCGGAGGGCCAGGGTGGCGGGTCCGGCCTGCGCGGTGACGGTGAACTCGACATGGCCGCCGGACGCGTTGTCGTAGTTGACGAAGCCGCTGCCGGTGTAGCCGGCGTGGTTGGACTCGACCACGCCGTTGGAGATCGCCGCGGCTTCGGCCTGGTGCTCGGTGGTGGACAGGGCGATCGGGGCCGCCGGGGCTTGCGGAGCCGCCGGGGCGGCCTGGGCCCAGGGCGCCGGCACGGCCAGCAGGGCGGACGCGGCGACGGCCGCGAGCCATCGGGGACGGGGTGCCACGGTGGTGCCTCCCACGGGTCTCGGGGGTGAACACGGCGGCGGCGGATCAGTTAGGAAACTTTCCTATCTGTTGTCGGGGATCACAGCACCCCCGCGCGTCCCTGTCAACGGTCCCCGCAGGTCCCGTCCCCGTACCGGTCGGGACCGGTACCCGCGTCAGTAGTCGTCGCCCCCGAAGAAGGTCTCCTCCAATCGGTCCGCCGTGCCCGCGAGCAGCGCCAGGGGCTCGGTGAACTCGTGGATGTCCAGGTGCGAGAGTGGCAGCGAGTGCCGCAGCACGACGTGGTCGCCCATGACCGCCGCCCCGCACGCGATGGTCGAGTTGCCGACCTCGGTGAGGAACGCCAGCAGGTCCACGTCCGCGGCCAGGCCGATCGGCGAGGCGATCTGCACCCACTCGTGCTGCCGGTCGAGCACCTCGCGGACCAGGATGATCACCTGCGTGCGCTCGTCGTCCTCGTCGAACTGCTCGAAGTTGAACAGGATGCGGATCTCGTCCTCGTTCTCGGAGATCACGTCGTAGGTGTCGTGGACGTAAGCGGCGAGGTCGCCCCAAGTGGCCATGCGATCACCCTACGGGCGCGACGGCCCCCCACACCGCGTCCGCCACGAGACCGACCGAGGACCGCAGGTCGAAGCCGTGCAACAGGTACCGCCGGGCGCACTCGTGCGCGGGTCCCATCACCACCGGGTCCAGCGCCCACAGCGGCACCGCGCGCAGCTCGCCCGCCGCCATCCCGGCCGCGAACCGGCGCGCCACCGGCTCGAACGCCGCGAGCTTCACCGCGGGGTCCGCCGACTGCGGCGCGGCGTAGAGGAACCGGGCCCGCCCCGGGTTCCCGACCACCCAGTCCAGGTACCGCGCCACCACCGCGCGCACGGCCCCCTCCGCGTCCTCGATCTCCAGCGCGGGCGCCAGCGCGGCCATGCAGTGCGCGAAGCTCTCCCCGTACAGCACCGCGAACAGGCCCGCCCGGCTGCCGAAGTGGTGGTAGACGCTGCCGTTCGACACCCCCGAGCGGGCGGTCAGCGCGCTGATCGTGACCGCGTCCAGCCCTCCCTCGGCGACCAGCGCGAGGGCCGCGTCGAGCACGGCCTGCTGACTAGTCGATCTCACACGGGCTAGAGTACCGCTCTAGAGCGTCGCTCCAGAGGAGGACACCTTGGCCCGCTCCATCCCCGACCTGCTCCGCGAACGGGTGCGCGCCACCCCCGACCGCGAGGCCCTGCGCCGGCGCGACGGCGACACGTGGACCTCGATGACGTGGGCCGAGGTCGGCGAGGAGGTCCGCAGGCGCGCCCTGGGCTTCCGGCAGCTCGGCGTGCGCGACGAGGCCCGGGTGGCGATCATGGCCGCGACGAGCGTCGACTGGGTCCTGACCGACCTGGCCGTGCTCGCGGCGGGCGGCGTGACGACCACCATCTACCCGAGCAGCACGCGCGAGGTCGTCGCCCACATCGTCCGCGACTCCGGCAGCGCCCTGGTGGTGGCCGACCCCGAGCTGGTCGACCGGGTCGACGCCAAGGTGATCACCCCCGACTGGGTGCCGGACGGCGAGCCCGCCGGCGACTACGACGCCATGGTCGACGAGCTGACCCCCGACCGGCTGGCCACGCTCATCTACACCTCCGGCACCACGGGCACGCCCAAGGGCGTGGAGCTGACCCACGACAACTGGCTGCACACCGCCGAGGCGATCGACGAGCTGGGCGTCCTCGGCCCCGAGGAGCTGCACTTCCTGTGGCTGCCGATGTCCCACGCGTTCGGCAAGGTCCTCCAGGTCGGCATGATCGCCACCGGCACGCCCACCGCCGTCGACGGCGACGTGGACCGGATCGCGGCCAACCTCGCCGAGCTGCGCCCGACCGTGGTGGCCGCCGCGCCGCGCATCTTCGAGAAGATCCACCAGCGCGTGGTCGCGTCGATGCGCGAGGCCGGCGGCGTGAAGGCGAAGCTGTTCGAGTGGGCGCTCGACGTCGCCGAGCACCCGACGTGGGCGCTGCGCAACAAGGTCGCCGACAAGCTGGTGTTCGCCAAGCTCCGGGACCGCGTCGGCGGCCGGATCAAGTACTTCATCTCCGGCTCCGCGCCGCTGTCCCTGCCGGTCGCGGAGTTCTTCGCCAAGGCGGGCATCACGATCCTGGAGGGCTACGGCCTCACCGAGTCCTCCGCCGCGTCCTTCGTCAACCGGCCGGGGTCGAACAAGCTCGGCACGGTCGGCCGGCCCCTCGCGGGCACCGAGGTCCGCATCGCCGAGGACGGCGAGGTGCTCATCGGCGGGCGCGGGATCATGCGCGGCTACCACAACCTGCCCGAGGAGACCGCCGAGGCGCTGGACGACGGCTGGCTGCGCACCGGTGACGTCGGCGAGCTGGACGAGGAGGGCAGGCTCCGGCTCACCGACCGCAAGAAGGAGCTGATCAAGACCTCCGGCGGCAAGTACGTGGCGCCGCAGGCGGTGGAGGGCCTGATCAAGTCCAACAGCCCGTACATCGGCAACGTGCTGGTGCACGGCGACCAGCGCAACTACTGCGTCGCGCTGGTCACCATCGACCCCGACACCGCGCCCGCCGACCTGGACGCGGACGCCGAGGTCGGCCGCGCCGTGGAGGCCGCGAACGCCGGGCTGGCCCGGCACGAGACGGTCAAGCGGTTCGCCGTGCTGCCGGAGGACTTCAGCGTCGAGGACGGCACCCTCACCGCGAGCCTGAAGATGCGGCGCAAGGAGATCGAGAACCGCTACCGGGACGTCCTGGACGGGCTGTACTCGGGCTGAGTGGCGGCCTGGGGGGTGGGCTCAGTGGCGGGCTGGACGGCGGGCTGGACGGCGGGCGGCGGGGCCGGCCTGGTCGCCGCCGCGGCGCACGCGATCGCCCACACCCCGGCCACCAGCACCGCGACCACCTCGGTGAGCACCAGCACGCGCTCGACGTAGCCGAGGGGGAACACGCGCCACCACGACCTGCCGGTGACGGCGTTGACCAGGATGGCGTACAGCAGCGGGGTGAAGGTGAGCGCGGAGAGCAGGCCGAACCGGAACGTCCAGCGCGCGTGGGCGCCCCACGCGGCGTCGCGCACCCAGGGCCGGGCCAGCAGGACCATCGCGATCGGCAGGCTGATGAACGCCAGCAGGCTGCCGAAGCGGTGGATGCTGCCGCTCACGCTCGGGCCGATCGACCAGTCGTTCTTGGGGAAGACCACGACCAGCGCCAGGCCGACCGACCACGCGGCGAACGCCAGCGCGCCCACCGAGTGCCACCGGGCCACCCCCCTCCCGACCAGCACCGCGAGGATCGCCAGCGAGCCGAGCACCAGCAGCACCACCCCGGTGTCGAACACCCAGCGGTACGGCCCGAGGGCGTACTCGCTGATGGTGCGGCGCAGGTGGAAGGTGGACTCGGTCAGCCGGAACAGGTCGAGGCCGCCGATGAGGGCCACGGTCAGCACGACGGCGGCCGCGCCGGCGAGGGCGACGTAGCGGGCCGGGGAACGGGTCGGCGCGGGGTCAGCGGTCAGCACACCGGACGAAACGGACGGTTGCCGCCGGGTGTTCCGGTGTTCAGGGAATCGACAGCTTCGACAGGTAGTCGCCGCGCGACTCCTCGATGTCGCGGGTCAGCGCCAGCAGCCCGGCGTCGGCGCCCGCGTGCAGCTCCGCCCTGGCCACGGCGGCGGACTCCTCGAAGTGCTTGCGCAGCAGCACGCGGGCCTCGGCGTCGAACTCCGCGCCGGTCAGCCGGTCGGCCGCCCGGAACTCGTCCCGCGTGATCATGCCGGGCATGTCGTGGCCCTCGTGCTCGCCGAGGTAGGTCTGGCCGGCCCTGGTCAGCACGCCGTGCAGCCGGGTCAGCTCGCCGCGGTGCCCGACGCCCGCGCGGGCGGCCAGCTCGGCCAGCGCCGGGTCCGCCGAGCGCGCCCGCACCGCGTCCAGCAGCGGCAGCGCCGACTCGGCCTGCGGGATGGCCAGTTGCACGTAGGCGGCGTCGGTCGGGCTCAGGCCGCCGGTCGTCGACGGCGTGGTGGGCGTCGTCGTGGGGGGTGGCGGGGCCGTCGTCGGGGCCGGGTCCGCGCCGCACGCGCCCACCACCAGCAGGACTACCAGGGAGAACAGGACCATCAACCGACGCACGCGCACTCCTGGGAAGGTCGTGAGCGCGTGGACGGGTCAGCCGGACCGCCGGACCACCAGGGTCGGGGCGAACACGACGGAGCTGATCGGGCGGTCCGGTCGCTCGACGCGCTCCACGAGCAACCGGGCCATCTCGGCCGCCATGTCCTCCACGGGTTGCCGCACCGTGGTCAGGGGCGGGTCGCACTCGACCGCGGGGCTGCTGTCGTCGAACCCGACCACCTTCACGTCCTCCGGCACCCGCAGGCCCCGGTGGCGCAGCACCGGCAGCGCGCCCGTGGCCATCAGGTCGGAGGCGACGAACAGGCCGTCGAACCCCCGCTCCGGGTCCGCCACCAGCCGGTGGGCCGCCGCGGCGCCGCCCTCGCGGGAGAAGTCGCCCTCGACGACCAGGGGTTCGGGCAGGCCGTGCCGGGACACCGCCTCGCGGAAGCCGCGCAGCCGGTCCTGGCCGGCCGGCGCCTCCAGCGGGCCGGTGATGGTGGCCACCCGGCGGCACCCGCGCGCCACCAGGTGGTCCACTGCCAGCGCCGCGCCCGCGGCCTGGTCGACGTCGACGTAGGTGATCGACATCGGCCGGACCGGGCGCGCGGCCAGCACGACCGGCAGGTTCGACTCGGTCAGCAGGCGCGGCAGCGGGTCCGCGTCGTGCGTGTGGATCAGGATCACGCCGTCCAGCCTGCGCTGCCGGACGTCGTCGACCACTTCCTGGTGGCCGCCGGGATCGGTGGTGGTCAGCACCAGCTGCACGCCCAGCGGGCGAATCACCGGCAGCACGCCGCTGACCACCCGGCCGAAGTACGGGTCGTGCAGCGTGCGCCCCTCGTCCGGGAGGACGAGCCCGATCGCGCCCGCCCGCCGGGTGACGAGCGAGCGCGCCGCGCGGTTGGGGGCGTACCCGGTCGTGGAGATCGCCTTCTCCACCACCTGGCGCAGCTCCCGGTCCACCGTGGCGACCCCGTTGACGACCCGGGACACCGTGGCCCGGGAAACACCCGCGACCCGCGCGACCTCTTCCAACGTGACTGGTCTGCGGTCCACGCCAGCCTTTATACCCGGCGGTGCGGCCCCACCTCCGTGGAACCGCACCCCCGGCGTCACTGGTAGACGCGGACGTAGTCGACCAGCATGCGCTGCGGGAAGACCGTGCCGGCATCCGGCGGACCGGGCCAGTCACCGCCCACCGCGTTGTTGAGCAGGATGAAGAAGGGCTTGTCGAACACCCACGGCCCGCGGGTCGCCTCCACCGTCGCCTTGTCGATGGTGAGGACCGTCACGCCGTCGATGCTGAACGTGATGCCCCGGCTGTTCCAGTCGGCCCGGAACAGGTGGAACGCGTTCGCGTAGTCCTGGCCGATGTCGCGCACCTGGCCGATGCCGCCCCCGCCGGAGTAGGCCGGGCCGTGGATGGTCTGGTACGCGGTGTTCGGCTCGCGGCCGAGGTGCTCCATGATGTCGATCTCACCGCTCGCGGGCCACGGCGTGCCCTTGAAGATGTCGGTGCCGAGCATCCAGAACGCGGGCCACAGGCCCTTGGTGCCGGACACCTTGATCGACGCCTCGAAGCGCCCGTAGGTCCAGGACGCCCTGCCCTCGGTGATGATGCGCGCCGAGGTGTACTGGCACGTGCCGCTGCCGCTGACCGGGTCGACCGGGCACGCCGAACCCGGCGTGACCTCCCGCCTGGCCTCCAGCACCATGTTGCCGTTGCCGTCGGTGAAGGCGTTGCGGTTGTCGGTGTAGTACTGCAGCTCCGCGTTCTGCCCGGTGCCGACCTCCGGCCGCCACTTGGCCGCGTCCGGCCGCGTGCCCGCCGGCGCGTTGAACTCGTCGCTCCACACCAGGCGCAGCGGGTCGCCCGGGTCCGGCGCCCGCGGCGGTGGCGGCGTGGGGCTGCCGCCGGTGCCGTAGACCTGGAACTCCCACAGCGAGTACCCGTACGGGCCGCTGCGCTTGGTCAGGTTCACCCGGACGTAGCGGCCGGTGCCCGTGACGTCCAGGGTCTGCTTGAAACCCGTGCCCGTCGTGGTGGTGTGCACCGTCGTCCAGCCCGAGCCGTTCTCCGAGGTCTGGACCTGGAACCCGGTGGCGTGCGCCGGGTCCCACTGGAGCACGACCCTGGTGACGCGGGCGGTCGCGCCCAGGTCGACCTGGATCCAGCCCGGGTCGACCCAGCCGGTGGTGGGGCTGGTGGCCCACCGGGTGGCCGGGTTGAGGTCGGTCGCCTTCGACGGCGTGCACCCCGGGCACGCGCCGTCGTCCTGGAACGACGAGGCGGTGGCGGGCTTGTTGTACGACAGGAGCTGCTCGGAGCCGCCGGGAGGTCCGCCGTCCGTCTCGACGCGGACGGCGAGCTCCCACAGCGACACGCCGTACTGCGTGGCGCGGGCCGTGGCGTTCAGGCGGAGGTAGCGGCCGGTGCCGGTGAAGGAGAGGTGCTGCACCCCGCCCGTGCCGGTGGTGGTGGAGAACACCGTGGTCCAGGCGTTGCCGTCGGCGGAGACCTGGAGCTGGTAGGCCGTGGCGTGGGCGGCCTCCCAGTTCAGCGTCGCGCCGCAGACCTGGCGGGTGGCGCCCAGGTCCACCCGCAGCCACTGCGGGTCGGCGAACGCGCTGGACCAGCGGGTGCCCGGGTTCCCGTCCACCGCGGAGGCGGCGGTGAACGGGCTCCCGGCCTCCACCGACGACGCCGTCACCGGTGCGTTGAGCGCCGCGTTGGCCGTGCCGCACTCGGCCGCCCGCGCGGTGACCGGGACGAGCAGCGGCAGGGCCAGCGCGGCGACGGCGATGAGCCGCTTCACGACGGGCGGCCGTCCGCGCCGCACTTGATGATCGGGTTGATGCAGTCGCGCACCCGGCGGGCCAGCTCGGCCTCCGGCCACGCGTTGAAGAAGTCGCCGTGCATCGTGTAGCCGGGTCCCGAGGCCAGGCGGAAGCCGGCCGGGCTGCCGCTCACCGGGTAGCGCAGCACCTGGCGGAGCTTGGGCACCGGCACCGGGTGGGTGGACGGGCAGGCGCCGCCGACCGGGTAGGACATGTGGGACTTGTGGTCGGCGGAGTCCAGGTCACGGCCGTTCCAGCACTGCGGGAAGTCCAGGTAGGACTCCAGCATCGTGCCGGCGGGGCAGGTGACGAAGTCCTTGGACGAGCCGACGTGGCCCGCGTGCAGGCAGGACCACCGGGCGTTGGAGGTGGGGTCGTTCACGCCGGTGGCCTTGGCGTTGCCGGCGATCATGCGCAGGCCCAGCGGGAAGGGCTGGATGCGCGCGGTGACGTCCTCGCGGACGCCCTCGCCGAGGTAGTAGAACGTGGTGCCGGTCGGCTCCACGGGCTGGTTGTTCACGTACAGGGTGGGCACCCAGTACGAGGACAGGTCGATGCCGGGGTTGCAGCTGCTCGTGCTCGCGAGCAGGGAGTTGACGGTCGACCGGGCGTTGGTGCTCCGGTTGCCGAAGAAGCTGTGCATGTGGGAGGCGCCGGGCAGGTTGGGGAAGACGATCGGGTCGTCGGGCAGGCGGTGGGTGTACGGGCACTCCGCGAGGAACTCGGCGACCCGCACGACGTTGGCCCCGACCTCCCCCCGTGCCCCGGGCGCGGCGGACCCGGGCGCGGTGACGAGGGCGAGACCGCACACGGCGGCGGCTGAGGTGGCGACGACCGTGACCATGCGACGCCATCGGCGAATGGTGGGGATCACGACTCCCCTTTCGTAGAGTTACGAGCGGGTTTCGGGAGAGCGCTCTCACAACGGAACGTAAGCTCACCCCCAGCACCAGTCAAGGAAAGAACCCGTTTCCGGTCAGACCGTAACGCCCGCCGAGAGAGCGCTCTCCGCTCCCCGCACCACACACCCGCTCGGAACGCATGACTCGCCGGTTCCGAACGTACGACTCACCTGACCGGAACGTACGACTCGCGATGCCTGACCGGAGGACACGCGGGGTGGAAGCGCTCCCACCCGGCGTGTCATGCGTTCAGGACGCGCGTGTCATGCGTTCAGGACCGGTGAGTCGTACGTTCGAGGTGGGTGAGTCGTACGTTCAGGCGTGGCGAGTTGTTCACTCGCGAGTAGGGCTAGAGGGGGAGGGCGGCGGGCAGGGCCTCGGGTGAGGCGCTCGGCCAGGAGAGGGGGTCCGGGCCCAGGGTGTGCAGTTCGGCCACCTGGAGGGCGCACCACGGGGAGATCGGGCGGACGCCCGCGAGGACCGCCGGGGCGAAGTCCGACCAGGGGACCCACTCGAAGGAGTCGACCTCGTCGGAGTTGGGGACCGGGTCGGCGGTGACCCGGCCGCGCAGGACCGGGCACATCTCGTTCTCCACGACGCCGTTCTCCATGACCGCCCGGTAGCGGAACGCGGGCAGCACCAGGTCGAGCGAGACGTCCGCCAGGCCCAGTTCGTCGTGCAGGCGGCGGGTGACGGCGGACAGCAGCCCCTCCCCCGGCGCCGGGTGGCCGCAGCACGAGTTGGTCCACACGCCGGGCCACGTCTTCTTGTGCAGCGCGCGCCTGGTCAGCAGCAGCCGCCCGGCGTCGTCGAACAGGTAGGACGAGAACGCCAGGTGCAGCGGGGTGGACGCGTGGTGCACGGAGGCCTTGTCGGCGACGCCGATCCCGACCCCCTGCTCGTCCAGGAGCACGACTTGTTCCACGCGCCCACCCTGCCACACGGGCGATCACCCCGCGCTCGCGAGCACCTCCGTGGAGCCCGGAGGCGCCAAGAGGGAGCCCGGGGGCGGCCGGCGCCGCTCAGGACTCCTTGCAGAACTCGCCGATGGGGATGCCCACGTGCCGCTGCTCGGTCGCGATGTAGCCGAGCAGCTCGTCGCCGCGCTGCAGCTCGGTGACGTTGCGGACCTTCCCGCCGGGGCCGAGCACGCGCACGTGCCAGTCGTCCTGCACGGTCAGGCTCACCTCGACGCCCTCGGGCGAGTGCGCGGTGATGGTCAGGATCGGGCGCGATTCGAGCTTGGCCCGGCCGACGGTGAGCTTGCGGGTGCGGCCCTCGGAGTTCACCGCCAGCACCGTGCTGCCCGAGCGCAGCTCGGACAGGTAGTTGGTGCGGTTGTCCGGCCCGAGCACGTAGGAGTGCAGGGCGCCGGCGTTGACCCGGAACGGCCGGGTCGGCATGTACGGCAGCGGGTGGGTCTCGCTGCAGCAGAGGATGAAACCGGAGGAGAACGAGCCGACGAGGATGCCCTCGTCCTCCTGGAAGTGGGACGCGGTGTCCACACAGACCCGGTCGCCCAGGCCGTTGTGGGTGATGCCCTCGACGGTGAGGGTGGTCAGGTTCAGCGGCGGCGTGGTCGCCTCCAGCAGCCTGGCCAGCTGGAACACCTCGGTGGCGTCGCGCGGCGCCATGAGCACGCCGTCCGAGCCGTGCTCCAGCACGTCGAGCACGATGGCCGCCTCCTCCAGGTCGGCGACGACCGTGACCAGCTTGCCGGGCGCGCCGTCGGCGGCGGCGATGACGATCTCCAGCGGGATCTTCGTCGGGTCGGTGAACCCCACGATCGTGTGACCGAGCTTGACCGCGGCGCTGCACGCGAGCTTGAGCGTGCGGTCGTCGCGCACCTGCACGAACGCCGCGTCGACGGGGAGCGGTTCTCGCGGGTCCTGGTCGTCGACGACCACGGCGACCAGGTGCGGGCTCTCCACCGGCGCCTCGGTGACGAGGACCTTGGCGATCGTCGGTGGCAGGGTGTCCAGCAGGGCCGGGTCGTCGGACACGACGCCGGCGATGCGGGCGTGGACGGCGGCGTCGACGACTGCTTCGCGCTGCGCTTCGGGCACGGCGCGCAGGTCGATCCAGGCGAACTTCAACGGTGCTCCAAGGGGTGTCGGACCCGGGCGGCGCGGGGTCAGGACGAGGCCACGACGCCCGTCACGGCGCGGACCAGGTCCGCCCGGGGGTCCTCGTGGACGATCGAGGCCAGTTCCGCGACCAGCGTCATCGGCGTGGGCGAGGTGAACACGCGGCGGCCGACGGCCAGGCCCGCGCAGCCCACCGCCATCGCGGTGCGGGCGTGGTCGACCAGGCTGCCGCCGGTCGCCGGGCCGCCCGCCACGACCACGGGGATCGGGCAGCTGTCCACGACCTCGGCCATGCGCTCGGCGGGCAGCGCGAGGTTGGTCTTGACGATGTCGGCGCCCAGGTCGACCGCGATGTTGACCACGTGGGCGAGCAGCGCGGGCGCGTTCGGGTCGACGATGCGCGGCCCGCGCGGGTAGATCATGGCGATCAGGGGCAGGTTCCAGTGGTCGCACGCCTTGGCGACCACGCCGAAGTCGGCGAGCTGCCGCCCCTCGGTGTCCGAACCGATGTTGACGTGCACGCTGACCGCGTCCGCGCCCAGCCGGACCGCCTCCTCCACGTCGCCGACGAGCACCTTGGCGTTGGTGTCGGCCATGTGCGCGGTGCCCGCGCTCAGGTGGACGACCAGCGCGCACCCGCCCAGCACGGCCGGGTCGATGGTGCGCACTCGTCCTTTGTGGACGATGATGCCGTCCGCGCCGCCCACGACGACGGCGTCGACCAGGCCGTTCCACCGGTCGCGCGGCACCACCGGACCGTCGGAAACGCTGTGGTCGAGCGGGACGAAGAGGTACTTGTCGTCACGCGGGCGGGAAAGCCGTCGCAGTCGCAACGCTTTCCTCATGTCGCTCACACCTCCCGATTATTGCGGCGATGACCATGCAGCAGGGTGGTGTAGCCGGCGAGCGCGGCGGGAGGTGTGAACTGGCGATAACTCCTCAGTTATGCACCTGTTGGAGCAACGCCGTTCGGGCATCCTGAACAGAGCGTCATGCTCCGACACCCTCGCGGTCGGTGTTTGCCGTCATCCGATTGCCCTAGGCTGCGTCGGTGCACATGGAGATCAGGCACCTCCACGTCGTGCTGACCGTCGCGGAAGCGGGGAGCATCAGCCGGGCCGCTTCGCTGCTCAAGATCGCGCAGGCGGGCCTGACCGCCCAGCTGCGCCGCATCGAACGCGGGTTCGGTGGTCCGCTGTTCCTGCGCCGCACCGACGGGGTCGAGCTGACCGAGCTGGGCAGGCACGTCGTGCTGCGGTCGCGCGACCTGGTGGAACGCTTCGACGACCTGCTGGTCACGTCGCGCAAGCTGGCCGCCGAGCACGCCGGCACGGGCATCCGGCTCGGCGGGGTCGCCGGTTCGCTGACCCCGCTCCTGGTCGGCGTGGTGCGGTCGCTGTTGCCCACGCACCCGCAGACCACGCACATCGAGCGCAGCGCCGACGCGGTGCTGGAGCTGGTGCGCACGGCCAAGCTGGACCTGGCGCTGGTGACCGAGTTCCCCCAGGGCCCTCTGCGGATTCCCGAAGAGGTGGACTACCGCTCGGTGGTCTCCGAACCGATGTTGGTGGGCATCGCGAGCGGGCACCGGCTGTCCGGGCGGGGCGAGGTGCGGCTGTCCGAACTGGCCGACGAGGAGTGGGCCGTGCTCGACGAGTGCTACGGCGGCGGGCGGTTGAACCTCCAGCTCGCGTGCGAGGCCGCCGGTTTCACGCCGCGCTGCGCGCACTTCGGCGTCGACCCGGTGTCGGCCGCGGAGCTGGTGCGGTCCGCGCACACCGTGGCGTGCTTCTTCCCCACCGGCCACGACCTGCCCGGCGTGCTGCTGAAGCCGATCGTGGGCAACCCCGTGCACCGGCGCGTGATGCTGGTGTGGCAGCGGGACTGCGAGGCCGCCGAGTACGTCGAGGACGTCCACGCGGCGCTGCTGCGCGCCTACCAGGAGCGGACCTGGGGCCACGGGCGGTCGGCCAAGCTCGCCGCCACCGGGCTGACCGTGGCCGCCAGCTGACGCACGCGCCGGCTGTGCCCGAACCGGCTGTGCCCGAACCGGTGGGCACGGGGCGTAACGACCCGAGCGAGAATTCCGTTGCGGAAAACCGCACGGCGAACCCGGCGATTTCTTCCGGGTGTTAGCCCGAATGCCGCAGGACGCTTTCCACTTCGGCGCGGAAAGCGTCGACGCCGTCTTCTCCGCGTGGCGCGCCGTGGGCCTGGAGCACGTGGAGCAGCGCGACGCCGTCGGCGGAACGCCGCGACAGCTCCCGGAACGAGAACGCGGCTTCGCAGGCGGCGACCGCGCTCGCCAGGGCCGCCGCCGCGGTGGCCAGGAAAGCCCACCGGTCGCGGCGCGGCCCGTCCGCCACCGCGACCGCGCCGAGCGCGGCGGCCGCCGTGAACAGCAGCACGGTGACGGCGGTGGTCCAGCGGCGGGCGGTCGCGTAGCGGGCGCGGTCGCGCTCGAAGGCGGCGAGCCGGTCGCCCACCCGGTGGCGCAGGTAGGCGCGCAGGAACTGCTCGCGGTGGTCGTCGGGGGTGGTCGTCATGCCCGGTTCACCGGTTCGTGTCGGTAGCGCGCCACGGCCGCCGCCAGCTCGCGGGCGCGTTCCTCGCGCTCGGCGTCGTCGGCGGCGGGCGGTGCGGCCAGGTGGTCGAAGTACAGGGCGCGCAGCCGCTCGGCGCGCAGGTGGGCGTCGGGGTCCTCGCCGGTGCGGGCGACGACGGTCAGGACCGCCGCCACCGCGCCCGACGCGGCCAGCAGCACCCCGGGCCACGGCACGTCCCGCAACCAGGTCTGGAGGGCGGCGAACACCGTGGTGGCGAAACCGGCGGCGAGGGCGAGGGCGGTCCGGAGGCGGGCGCGCTCGCGGGTTCGGAGGGCGGCCACCTCGCACTCGTGCAGGGCCGGGGCGACCAGTTGGTCGGCGTCGTGGATCGCGTCGGCGAGCAGGGGGTAGTCGAGCACGTGGCCGGGGTCGACCACGGGGTGCGGCTCGGGCGGGCGGAAGCGCGGTCGCGGCCACACCGGGGCGGGCGGGGCGGTGGCGCGCAGGTCGGCACCGGGTCGGCCGGTCAGCACCCGGAGCAGGACGGCGACCACGTTGTCCGGGCCCTCGTCCACGTGGACGGCGGCCACGTGCCCGCTGCGGACCAGGACGGCCAGGTCGTCGGTGGCGGTCGCGGTCGCGGTGGCGGTGGCGGTGGCGGTGGCGGTGGCGGGCTGAGGCTCGGCGACCTCGGGCACGGTGACCTCGGGCACGGGAAGTCTCGCGTGTTCTCCGTGCTCCTCGTGTTCCCCGCCACCCGTGGTCAGGTGGCCGCGCACGATCTCGTCGGCCAGGCCGCCCGTGCCCGCGAGCACCAGCAGCGGCCGGTCCCGGCCCAGGTGCTCCACCAGCGCGGCGCGCGCCCGCTCGTCCCCGCCGACCAGCAGCGCGAGCGCCGGGCGCTTCGCACCGACCACGGCGTCCACCACCCGGAACAGCGCGGGCAGCTCCTCGCCCCACCGCGAGCCCGGCACCAGCACGGCCGTGTCGTGGTTGGCGTTCAGCCGGACCTCGTCGCCGGTCGGCTCGGCGTCCTCGGCGGCCACCCGGCCGGACGGCGCGACGCCCACCAGCCTCGGCCACCGCCCGTCCAGCGCCTCGGCGGCCAGCCCGACCAGGTGCGCCACCCCGGCGTCCGCGCCCGCCGTCACCACGACGGCGTCGGACCGGGCCGCGGCGGCGAGGACGGATCTGAGCACCGGCAGCACGGTCGCGGCCAGGTCGACGCCCGGGTCGTCCCCGGGGCCGAGCACCAGCAGCACGGGGCGGGCGCGGGGCAGGTGCAGGGCTCGCGCCCGGATGTCGGCGTCGGGGTGCGCCAACCGCCGCACCCGCGGACCAGCACCCGCTGTAGGCATGTCGGGCACCATAGCGCCGCTTCACGCGAAACTCACTCGTCCAGGTGGGATTTTTCGCGCGGGTAGAGTACTGCGCGTGTCGATTGACCCCGCTGAGCTGGAGATCGCCCTGAAGGTGCTCGCCCAGGTGGACGAACTGGACACCGAGCACCCCGACGCGGTCGCCGTCCGCCGGGCCACTGCCGGGATCTGGAAGAGCCTCCGCAAGCGCCGCAAGGCCGAGCGCCGCGCGTCCGTGTCCGCCGCCGACCGCGCGGTGATCGAGGCCACCGCGACCGGCTCGCCGTCCCGCATCGACGACGAGACCCGCGGCATCCTGCTCACCGAGCCCGAACCCGGCGCGAGGGCGGGCACCCTGCTGCGCGCCCGCTCCTGCTACACGTGCAAGGGCCGGTACACCGAGGTGGACGCGTTCTACCACCAGCTGTGCCCGGCCTGCGCGGCGCTCAACCGCGCCAAGCGCGACCAGCGCGCGGACCTGACCGGCAAGCGCGCCCTGCTCACCGGCGGCCGGGCCAAGATCGGCATGTACATCGCGCTGCGGCTGCTCCGCGACGGCGCGCACACCACCGTGACCACCCGGTTCCCGCACGACGCGGCGCGCCGGTTCGCGTCCATGCCCGACAGCGCCGACTGGCTGCACCGGCTGCGCGTGGTGGGCATCGACCTGCGCGACCCCGGCCAGGTGGTCCGGCTCGCCGACTCGGTGGCCGCCGCCGGCCCGCTGGACATCCTGATCAACAACGCCGCGCAGACCGTGCGCCGCTCGCCGGGCTCCTACGCGCCGCTGGCCGCCGCCGAGTCGATGCCCCTGCCGCCCGGTCCGATGCCCGAGCTGGTCTCGTTCGGCCGCACCGCCGAGGCGCACCCGGTCGCGCTCACCGCGGGCCTCGCCGAGGAGGTCGGGGCCACGCCCGCGGTGACCGCGCTGGCCCTGGTCGCCGGGTCGAAGGAGATCGACGCGGGCGGGCTCGTGCCGGACGAGGCCCCGGTCAACAGCTGGGTCCAGCGGGTCGAGGAGGTCGACCCGGTGGAGCTGCTGGAGGTGCAGCTCTGCAACAGCACCGCGCCGTTCATCCTGATCTCCCGCCTGCGCGCGGCGATGGCGGCCTCGACCGCGCGGCGCAAGTACGTGGTGAACGTGTCGGCGATGGAGGGCCAGTTCAGCCGCGCGTACAAGGGGCCGGGCCACCCGCACACGAACATGGCCAAGGCCGCGCTGAACATGCTCACCCGCACCAGCGCCGCCGAGATGCTGGAGACCGACGGCATCCTGATGACCGCCGTGGACACCGGCTGGATCACCGACGAGCGGCCGCACCCCACCAAGTTGCGCCTGGCCGCCGAGGGCTTCCACGCGCCGCTGGACCTGGTCGACGGCGCGGCCCGGGTGTACGACCCGATCGTGCGCGGCGAGCTGGGCGAGGACCTGCACGGGTGCTTCCTGAAGGACTACTCGCCCGCCCCGTGGTGACGCTGCGGCAGTGATCGGCCCCACGGTCACTCGTCACACTTCCGGCAGTAGCAACGCCGATGCGCCGTTCAGGTAGCGCGGTCGGTGAACGCGGCACGGTGTGCGACCGTGCGTCGGTATGGTGAAACTTTCGGCGGACCGCCGCGAGGGCGACGGGGGTGGGCATGGACGGCGATCGGGCCGGTCGAGCCTGCGCGCCGCCCGGACGCGCGGAACGTTCGCGGGAACGTGCGGGCCGCTCGCGCGAACGCGCCGGTCGGTTACCGGAACGGTCGGGCCGGTTACGAGGACCTGCCGGCCGGTCGTGGGAACGCGCGGGGCGCTCGTCGTGACCGCGCACCGCCGACAGGTCAACCCGTTCCCCCTGCCCGGCTGGGAGCACACGCCGATGCGGCCGCTGCGCCCGTTCGACCGGGAGGTCCACCGCGACTACTACGTGCCCGTGGACGGCAGCGAGCAGGCGTTCGAGGAGTTCCAGCACGAGATGGGCGACCTGACCGGCCTGCTGGAGGACGGCCGGTTGGTGCTGGTCACCGGCGAGTCGGGCTGCGGCAAGACCGCGCTGGTCAACCGGTGCGCGGACTGGGTGGTGCGGCGGCTGGCCGCGCAGGGGCTGCGCGGCGTCGTGCTGGACGTGACCGGCTGCCTGCCCACCGACCAGGAGCTGTCCATCGACCAGCGCATCACCGAGGTGTGCGACCAGCTGTTCGACCTGCTGGTGGACCACGCCGCGCTGCGCCCGGACGCCGAGGAGCAGCTCCGGGACGTCCGGGACGTGCCGCGCCGCGTCTTCCCCCGGCTCGGCCGGGCGCTGCGGGAGGACACCTCGCTGATCGTGCTCCTGCCGAGCCCGAACGAGCTGGTCGACGAGGTGATCCGCTACGCGCGCGTGCTGCGCAGCGCCAAGGTGCTGTTCCTGACCGAGTCCGCGTTCCTGAGCCCGGACGACGTGGCCGACGTGGTGCGCCAGCTGGAGACCTGGGTGC
The DNA here is from genome assembly GCF_042732085.1 of Actinosynnema sp. NPDC059797. Lineage (NCBI taxonomy): Bacteria > Bacillati > Actinomycetota > Actinomycetes > Pseudonocardiales > Pseudonocardiaceae > Actinosynnema > Actinosynnema sp. NPDC059797. The sequence goes on along the minus strand of NZ_JBHWIE010000040.1, from coordinate 26,975 downwards.
CGCCGGTGGCGCTGCGCGTCGGCCTGCTCGACGAGGGTGACGCGCGGCGATTCGCGGCGGACCGGCTCGACCGTCACGCGGAAGCGGGAAGTTATCCACGGATGAGTGATGATGCGGTCGAATTGGTGGCGAAGCTGTGCCAAACGGTCGCCATGCTCCAGAGATTTTTACACGGCACCTACGAGCACAAACTCGAATCGGGGCTAAGCTACACCGAAGCCGACCTGGTCTCCGTCGAGGACATCAGGGCGTTCTTCAACACGAGGTCCCGGAATGGACTGGGGATTGGGCCATGAGCGGCAGCAGCGAACTCCCGCCCCCGCGGAAGAACCCCTTCTCGCCGATGGCGGTCGCCCGGATCACCGAGTTCGACGCGACCCCCGACGCGATCGACGTGGCGATCACCACCGACGCGACCAGGCAGGCGCTCGCGCACCTCACCGCCTACCTCGACCAACGGCCCGCGCGCGGCGGTGACCGCACCGGCACCGTGGTGGCCGTGCTCGGCGACTACGGCACCGGCAAGACCCACCTCGCGGTCCGGCTCGTCCGGCACGCCCGGCAGGTGCTGGCCGACCCGACCCACGCCCTGTACCTCGACGCGACCGCGGACAGCTTCATCGAGCTGTACCGCCGGTTCATGCGCAAGCTCGGGCGGGAGGGCGTGCGGGCGCAGGTCAGCGAGTACTACGCGGACATCGTCGCGGACTCGCTCCAGTCCTCCGGCCTGACCAGCGACATGCTGGACTGGCTCGGCAGCAGGCAGCTGGAGCCGCAGGAGGTCGTGGAGCGGCTGGGCCTGATGGAGAGCGCGCTGCTGCGCAAGGTCCAGGACACGCTGCGCGAGGTCACCAACAACAAGGACTTCGGCACCGCCCTCACCCTGCTGCTGCGGCCCGGTTTCGAGCACTCGGTGTGGTCGTGGCTGCTCGGCGGCGCGCCGGACCAGGTGCTGGTGGAGCGCGGCATCACCACGCCCATCGACGACGAGGTGGCGGCGCTGGAGGCCATGGGCGTGTTCGCCCTGCTGTTCGGCGGCAGGCAGCGGCGGTTCGTGCTGGCGGTCGACGAGCTGGACAAGATCTTCTCCGCGGACAGCAGGCCGCAGAAGCGGACCATGGCGGCGTTCCAGACGCTGCTGCAGGTGTTCGCCAAGGCCGGCGCGTGCCTGGTGCTGTGCGGGCTGCCGGACTTCAAGTCGGTGCTGCCGCCCGCCGTGCGGCAGCGCATCCCCTACACCGTGGTGATGTCCGGGCTGAGCCAGGCGGAGGTGCGGGAGTTCGTCGAGCTGGCGCAGGAGCCGCTGTTCGGGCGGCGGCAGCTCGCGCCGTTCACCGCCCACGCGGTCCGCTACCTGCGCGACATCGCCCGCGGCAACGCGCGCAACGTGATCCGGCTGTGCCACCGGGTGTTCCGGGCGGCCGACGACGCCGAGCGCGCGGGCGGCGAGTTCCTGGTCACCGAGGACGCGGTGCGGCAGGCGGCGCGCGAGCTGTTCGGGTCGCTGAGCGCGGACGACGTCGAGGGCGTGGTGCGGCGGCTGCTGGACGCCAACGGGTTCGACCACCTGCACCGGCACGTGCTGGGCGTCGGCGAGGAGTCGCTGGCCGACTTCTGGGTCACCTTCCCCGACCGCACCGGCGGGTGCGCCGTGCTGCTGACCAGGTCGCTGCTGGACAACGCCGACCTGGACGCGGTGATGCGGCGGATCACCGCGGTCCGCGAGGCCGACCCGGGCGCCGAGCTGGTCCTGCTGGTCAACGGCGTGGTGGCGGACGCGGTGGCGATGCAGCTGCGCGAGCTGCTCGGGCGCGAGCCGCTGGTGTACGTGGACCGGACGTTCCCGGACGACTTCAAGGCGTTGATCGGCGCGGCGGGCAAGCGGCTGGGCGGCGAGGACGACCCGCTGACCGCGCTGCGGGTGCAGATGGAGCGGCTGACGCGGCAGCAGTCGAGCATCTACGGGTTCATCGAGCAGTTGGCGGAGCACGTGGACGGCGTGCGCACGTCGTCGGACCGGCAGCTCGGCGCGATCCAGCGCCAGTTGGGCGTGCTGGCGGGCGACGCGCCGCCCCGCGCCTCGGGTGGCCGGCTGCCCGGCGAGGTGGAGCGGCTGTTCCGGGACGCGGTGGACGCGTTGGAGGACCTGACGCAGGTCGACGCGATGTTCGCGGAGGCGTTCGACCACGCGCCGACCGCGACGCAGGAGGCGGTGCACCGGCGGCTGCGGGCGCCGGAGTTCACCAGGGCGGCGGCGCAGGCGCTGGTGATGCAGCGGGCGGTGCAGGCGTTCCGGGCGGCGGTGTCGCAGTGGTACCAGTCGGCGGGCGACCCGGACGCGGAGGACCGGCTGGAGGCGCTGTGCGTGATCTACGACGACATCGCCGAGTTCCTGCCGCTGTTCACCCTGGAGCCGCTGTTCAGCCTGCCGCCGTGGTCGGCGCGCGCGGGCAACCTCGTGACCGAGGTCAACCAGGGCACCCGGCGCACCCGCGTGCACCACGCCCTGCGCAACCTGAGCCCGCGCGTCCGCCGCGCCGTGGACCGCTCCACCTGACGACCCCGCACCCCCGACCGCATGACTCGCCGGCCTCGACCGCATGACACGCCCGACCGGACCGCATGACACGCCGGTCCTGAACGCATGACTCGCGGGTCCTGAACGTACGACACGCCGGTCCTGAACGTACGACACGCCCGACCGGAACGTACGACTCGCGATGCCTGAGTGGAGGACACGCGCGGGAAAGCGCTTTCACCTCGCGCGTGTCCTCCGGTCGGACACCGCGAGTCGTACGTTCAGGCATCGCGAGTCGTACGTTCGTGACCGGCGAGTCATGCGTTCAAGGCCCGCGTGTCATGCGTTCGGAAGCCGCGTGTCATGCGGTCAGGACCCGCGAGTCATGCGTTTGAGGCCCGCGTGTTGTGCGGTCAGGGGGTTGGGCGTGGGGTGGGGCGGGAGGTGGGGGTGGGGCGGCTGGTGGGGGTGGGGGGTGCTGGGGTGAGGGTTAGGTGGGGGTGCGGGCGTGGGGGTGGGGTTGGGCGTGGTGGGTGCAGGTGGTCGTAGAGGCCGTTGGCGGTGGCGTTGAGGAGGTTGATCACCACTACGGCGGGGGCCACCACGGCTATGGCGCCCGGGAAGGTCGGTTCCAGGAGGAGCGCCAGGATGACGGCGGTCAGGCCGTTCTGCTGGCCAAGGGCCAGGCGGGTGCGGTCGCCGCGCCAGCGGCGCGGGGTGGTGACGGCCAGGGCCACCACGGCCTGCGAGGCGTAGGCGGCGCAGCCCAGGACCGCGCCGACCAGGGCCAGGGGCCAGGTGAACTCGAAGGCCAGCACGAGGCCGACGGCGGCGGTGGCGGCGAACATGCCCGCCTCGGCCAGGCCGTCGACCCACCTGCCCAGGTTCGGGCGGAAGAACAGGCCCAGCAGGGCCAGCGCGAGCAGCAGGGAGTGCTGGACCGCGACGAAACCCAGGGCCAGCACGGCGGCGGCCATGGCCGCCCGCACCGGGTAGCGCACCAGCCGCCGGGCGCGTTCGGCCACCTCCACGCGCCGCCGCACCAGGCTCCACAGCGCGTACGCCACGCCGGCCAGCGCCAGGTTGAGCACCAGGTCCACCGCGAACGAGCCCACGCCGCCGACCGCGCCGCCGCGCAGCGCGTACGCCGTGATGTAGACCGTCAGCAGCACGGTGATCGGGTCGTCGAACGAGGCCCACGCCGCCAGCAGCGCCTTCGCCGAGTCCGACATCTTCGACTTGGCCCGCACGGCGGCCACCGACAGCGGGTCGATCTGGGCCACCGCGACCGCGAGCACCAGGTGCTCCGGCTCGCGGAACACGAAGAACACCGCGCCGAAGATGAGCGCGACCTTGGCGAGCACGCCCAGCGTCACCGCGACCACGACGGTGCGGAACTCGCGGCGGAATTCGCTGATGGCGATACCGCTGGTGCTCGCGTACAGGCCGAATCCCAACAAAGCGGTGATGAAAAACGCGTAAATCGGGGAACGGTCGACTTCACGAAGTCCGAACTGCCAGGCGGCGAGCCATCCCGCACCGAGGGCGGCCAGGAGCGCGGCCGAGCGGATCGCGGGCTTCACGCAATCACGGTAAAGAGGAACAGGGGCGCTTTCAAGGACCGAACGGAGTGAGTTCCGCGCTCAACCCGGACATTCGATCATCGGCCGAGCTGACCCGCGCCTGGTCGATCGTCACGCCCACCAGGTACTCGCCGGCGCGCTGCCGGTAGTAGTAGACCGCGCCCATCTCGACGTCGAGCACGAGCCGCACCAGCCGCCCGCCGACCACCGGGGCCACGGCCCGGTTCAGCTTGGTCGCCAGCGCGCCCAGCTCGGGCACGAACCCCTGGTAGAACCGCCGCCGCGCCTCGACCGTCACCTGCTTGAAGAACGGCGCCAGCGACGGGTCGCCCAGGCAGTCGACCATGACCCGCACCTCGCCGTCGACCACGTGCGCCACCAGGTGCAGGTCCCGCGCCCGCACCGCCGACAGGCACGACGTCAGCGGCCCCTCCCCCACCGTCACGTGCGGCTCCGCGTCGTCCACCGCGGGCAGCGCCGCCACGTCGTCCGCGGTCTCCCACCCGCCGGGGTTGAGCGAGCCCAGGCTCAGCTCGGCGCGCAGCCTGGTGGCGAGCCCGGCCACGGCCCGGTCCGCCTCGTCCACCGCCGGGTGCCCGAACAGCGGCCCCGCGCCCGCGTGGTCGAGCACCAGGCCGACCACGTGCTGGGTCGGCACGACGGAGTCGCAGAACAGCGCGCCCTCCTCGGTGTGCAGCACGACGCGGATCAGCCGGCCGGTGCGCACCTCCTGCAACGACCGGTCGAGCGCGGCGACCTGGAACGTGAGGTGCCTGCCGAGCCGCTTCAGCTCCTCGCGGCGGGTGCCGCCGGGCAGCGCGCCGGGCGGCGCGGGCGGGTCGCCGAGCGCGTCGACGCCGAAGTCGAACACGCCGCTGCTGTAGTGGGCGAGGTAGTGCAGCGCGGGGCTGGTGAGGATCGCCGCCCGGCAGGCGTGCCTGGTCGTGTCGAACTCGGGGCCGAGGTGCTCGGCCTCCTCCTCGTACAGCTCCACGCTGCCTCCTCCGGCGGGCTCAGGTGTGCGGGACGTCGACATCGCACTCCCGCCAGTCCTGGTCGGCGGGGTGCGGGGCCAGCCGCAGGTTGTGCGCCGCGACGGCGGTGTGCGGGTGGTCGGGGCCCAGGAACTCGACGCAGTCGGCGTGCGCCTCGGCGATCAGCTCGGCCGCGCGGTCCACCTCGCCCGCCGACAGCAGCACCCTGGCCTCGTCCACGGCCGCCGCCAGCGTCCACGGGTGCGTGTCGCCGAGCCGGTCGCGCAGGGTCGACGCGGCGGACGCGACGTGGCCCACCGCGCCGGCCGCGTCACCCGCCGCGCGCAGCGCGAGGCCGAGGCCCAGCTCGCACAGCGCCACGAACGGGTGGTTCTCGCGCAGCCCCACGTGCCGCAGGAAGCCGTCCAGCGCGGTCCGCGCCAGCTCGACGGCCAGCTCCGGGTCGCCGCCGACGCGCCGGTGGTCGGCGGCGAAGCTCAGCGCGCACCCCAGCGTGTACGGGTGGTGCGGGCCGATGACCTCGCGGTAGTCCCGCAACGCCTTGCCGGTGCGCTCCTTGGCGGCCCTGGTCCGGCCGACCAGGCGCAGCGCGATGGCGTAGTTCCGGTGCACGCCGATCTGGACCTGGTTCAGCTCCGGCCGCAGCGCCTGGAGCTGCTGGGAGGCGGTGAGCAGCGACTCCAGCGCCTCCGGGTAGCGGCCCAGCTCCCGCTGGTAGAGGCCGAGCTGGGCGAGCGTGGTCCAGGTCCGCGGGTCGTTCGGGCCGAACAGCCGACGCCGGCGGCGGTAGTTGTCCTCCTCCACGGCGAGCGCGCCCGCCGCGTCGCCGGACAGGTACATCGAGGCCGCCAGGTTGTTCGCCGCCCGGCGGGTGTCGGGGTGGTCGTCGCCGAGCACCGTGCGCAGGCCCTCCCAGGTGGCCTGGTCCTCGGCCAGCGCCTCGGCGAACAGGCCGAGCCCGCGCAGGTCGCCCGCGCGGCCCCGGGCGGTGATCAGGGGCTGCGGGTGGGTGAGGTCCAGCGCGCGCCGCTGCTGGGCCAGCGCCAGGTCGTCCAGGCGCAGCGCCTCGACCGGTTCGCCGAGCACGCGGTGGACGTTGGCGAGCTGCGCGGCCAGCCGGTTGCGCAGCGGGTCGGCCGCGCCGAACCGCTCGGTCCACGAGTCCAGCAGCTCGCGGCCGGGTCCCAGCGCCGCGCGCCGCACGCCCGCGCCGCCGTCGGTGAACAGGAACCGCACCTGGTTGACCAGCCAGCGGCGCACCGCCGGGTCGTCGCTGCCCAGCGCGCCGGACGGGAAGACGTGCCGCTGCAGCTCGGTGAACCGGGCGCGGCGGGTCGGCGAGTTGTCCTCCACCTCGGTCGGGGCGAGCGTGGCCAGCGCGCGGAGCACGTCCGCCTGCCGCGCGTCCCGCTCGGCCGGCGGCATCGCCTCGCGCAGCGCGCGCTGCACCACGCGGTGCATCCGCAGCGTGTACTGGTCGCCCCAGTCGACGCGGAACAGGCCGTGCCGGGCGCCGTGCCAGAGCACGCGGTCCACCTCGCCGGCGTCCAGCTCCAGCGGTTCGGCGTCCACCCCGCCCGCCGCGACCAGCCGGTCGAGGAACGCGCGCGAGCGCACCAGCCCGAGGTCCGCGCCCTCGGGCGAGAGGAACGAGCACAGCTGCGCGACCAGCACGGCGAGGCGACCGGTCGCGCTGTCCCGCAGCGAGTCCGCCACCACGCCGACGACCCGCGCCACACCGTCCACTTCGGACCGGTCGAGGTGCTCGAACAGGGTGCGGGTGGCCCACGCGGCGGCGTCGGCGTCGCGGGAGCCCGCGCCCAGCTCGGCCCGCGCGGTCTCGCCCAGCCACGACGACACCACGTCCAGCGACAGCGGCAGGTGGTCCACGGCGTCGGCGACGCGCCGCGCGTCCTCGACGGTCAGGCCGGGCACCCGGTCGAGCAGCAGCCGCGCGCTGTCGTCGGCGCGCATCCGCGCCAGCTCCAGCTCGGCGTCGCCGTCCGCCGCCGAGGTGACCAGCACGTGCCCGGTGGCGCCGGCCGGCAGCAGGTCGGAGATCAGGTCGAGGTCGTCGGCGTTGTCGTAGACCAGCAGGAACCGGGCATAGGCGGGGTCGCCGGCGAGCCGTTCCAGCGCGGCCAGCGTGCCGTAGTCGGTCGACCCGGGCTGGCGCAGCCGCGCCGCCAGCTCGGCCAGCGCGCCCAGCAGGGCCTGCCGGTCGTGCGCGGGCAGCCACCACACCGCCGAGTAGTCCGAGGAGAACCGGTAGGCGTACTCCAGCGCCAGCTCGCTCTTGCCGACGCCGGACACGCCGTTGACGGTGAGCACGGCGCGCTCGTCGCCCGCCGCGAGCAGGCGGTCGCGCAGCTCCTCCAGGTCCTCGTCGCGGCCGACGAACGCGGGATGGCGCGGCGGCAGCCCGAACGCGTGCGGGTGCGAGCCGGGCACCCTCATGCCGGGCTCGTGCTCGGTGCCGGGCCGGTCGATCAGGCCGAAGTGGCCCAGCAGCCGGGCGCTCAGCGCCTCCGGGGTGTGCTCGTGCACGGACAGGCCGTCGTCGACCGGGTCGTCCTCGGCCAGCGCCAGCCGCAGCACGGTCAGCGGCCGGTCGGGCAGCACCACCGGCCCCAGGTGCGGTGAGGACAGCACCACCACGCCCGGCGGTTCCGCGGCGGCCAGCCACGACCGCGCGTCGGCCAGCGGGCGGACCCGCGCGCCCGCGCGCTCCAACTGGCCGCGCACCCAGTCGAACCACGGGCGGTCGCGCGGCGCGTACGCGACCACGACCCGGTCCGGCTCGGCGTCCGACGCCAGGCCGAACACCCGCCGGTAGCGGGCGCGCAGCACCGGGGACACCGGCGGCGGCTCGGTGACCGCGCCACCGGTCACGGCCGCGGCGAGCCTGCCGTACTGGGTCTCCAGCACGCCGCTGCCCGGCTCCTCGACCAGGATCGCCAGCAGCGGGTCGAACGCGTCGTAGGGCCGGTAGGGGATCTCGACCGCGCCGCCGTCGGGCACCCGCTTCGGCTGCCCGGCCAGCAGCTCGGCGAACGCGGCGTGGATGGCCGAGCGGATGCGCCGGGCCCGGGACTGCTCGTCCGCGTCGTCGAACAGCGTCGCCACCGGCACCACGTCGATCCGGATCGGCGCGCGCTTGCGCAGCCGCGACGCGAGGTCCGCCGCGTCGGCGATGGCCCGCGGGCGGGGCCGGAAGCACACCACGGCCAGCTCGCACAGCGTGGCCACGAGGGTCAGGGACTCCTCGCCCGCGCCGGTCGGCGCGTCGATCAGCACCTGGTCGTAGTCCGACTCGGCCAGCCGGGCGCGCAGCTCGGCGATCGCGCCGGGGTCGCCGTGGCTGGTCTCCGGGCGCGGCCTGCCCGCCTGGTCCGTCGGCATCGGCGACACCACGTCGACGTGCCCGGCGGCACCGCCCTCGCCGGCGGGCGGCGCGAACCGCTCCACCGCGGGCAGCGGGTCCTCGTCACCCGGGGGTTCCGCCCGGTACGCGGCGAGCAGGCCGCGTCCCAGGGCGTCGGGTAAGCCCCGGCGGGACACCAGGAACGGCTCCAGGTACTCGCGGACGCGCGGCACCTCCGAGCCCCAGTCGACCACCAGCACCCGGCGGCCGGCGGTGGCCAGCACCCAGGCCAGGTTGGCCACCGCGCTGGTGCGCCCCGTGCCGCCGGTCGCCGACAGGAAGGCGGTGACCGCGGTGTGGGGCGGGGTGTTGCGCGGGCTGCTCATGCGTTGCTCCAGGGCGGCGGAGGACTTGGGGATACCGGGATCGCGGGCGCCGCGCCCGCCCTTCAACCGCGGTTCACCCGAACGGCCGCGCGCACCGCCGACACCGCCGTGGCGGCGGTCGTGCCGGTGGTGTTCACAGCGAGCTCTCGAACGCGGCGAACCTGGTGGGCAGCTCGGCGTTCTCCGCGAGGATCCGGTGCAGCGCGGCGCGCAGCGCGGTGTCCGGCAGGTCGGCCAGTCGGGCCAGGTCCAGACCCGTGACGTCCAGGAGCTCGGACTCCAGGACGGGTTCCTCAGCCATCTCCGGCACACCCCCCTCACCGCAATGCTGCGGTTTTGCCCGCTGCTCACCCGATTGCCGGTTCGACCAACGGGCGCGGTTCCATCGTAGTGAAGTGCGGGGGAAAGCGGCGTGAATCCTCCGATCGGCGGAAGTAGTGGGCGGTGGGCTGTGTTTGATTGCTCTCGGGGAGGCCGGAATCGGGGGGTTGATGAAAGCGCTGCCGTTCCGCCAGTTCGTGGTGAAGGTGCACGGTCGGTGCAACCTGGCGTGCGACTACTGCTACGTCTACGAACTGGCCGACCAGAGGTGGCGGTCGCGCCCGCGGGCGATGTCGCCGGAAGTCGTCGCGCACACCGCCGAACGGGTGGCGGAACACGTGCGGGCGCACGGGTTGGCCGAAGTGGAAGTCGTGCTGCACGGCGGGGAACCGCTGCTCGCGGGGCGCGCCGCGATCGCCGCGCTGGTGACCCGGTTCCGCACCGAGGTGCCCGCGGAGGTGCGGTTCACCGCGCAGACGAACGGCACGCTGCTGGACCGGGAATTCGCGCGGTTGTTCGACTCGCTGGGCGTTCGGGTCGGGGTGAGCGTGGACGGCTCGCCGGAAGCGCACGACCGGCACCGCACGCGACCGGACGGCGCCGGCAGTTGGGCGGCGGTGCGTTCGGCGCTGGAGTTGCTGCGCGGGTTTCCCGGGGTGTACGGCGGTCTGCTGTGCGTGGTGGACGTGCGCAACGACCCGGTGCGCACCTACGAGTCGCTGGTGGAATTCTCGCCGCCCGCCATCGATTTCCTGTTGCCGCACGGCAACTGGTCCGTTCCGCCGCCGGGGCGCGCGGCGGGGTCGCCCGGGACGCCTTATGCGGATTGGCTGATCGCGGTGTTCGACCGCTGGTACGAGCGGCCGGTGACGGGGGTGCGGCTGTTCGAGGAGCTGCTGAACGTGCTGCTGGGCGGCAGGTCCGGGGTGGAGGGCATCGGGCTGAACCCGTCCGCCCAGGTGGTCGTCGAGACCGACGGCTCGATCGAGGTCTCGGACATCCTGGCGTCCTCGTCACCGGCCGCGGCGGCGACCGGGTTGAACGTGGCGCGGGACCCGTTCGACGCGGCGGCGGACCTGCCGCCGGTGCGGGCCGCGCGGGAGGGGTTGGCGGGGTTGTCGGCGGTGTGCCGGAGGTGCCCGGTGGTGCGGGTGTGCGGTGGCGGGCTGCGGGCGCACCGGTACCTGGAGGGCGCGGGCTTCGACCGGCCCTCGGTGTACTGCCCGGACCTGGCGCGGTTGATCGGGCACGTGCGGTCGCGGGTGGCGGCGGACCTGGCGGAGCTGGCGTGACCGCCGGGGCGCCGAACAGCGGCCCGGCCGGCGGCTCTCCCGCCGTCACGCCCTTTCGCTTGTCCGAGGCCGATTTCGTCGCGCTCGCCAGGGGCGGTGGCGGTGCGGCGGTGCGGGTGTTGCGGCTGGCCCGGCGCAGCCGGACCCTGCTGCTGATCAGGTCGATCGCGTCCGACCCCGAGGCGCGCCCCGCCTACGAGCTGCTGTGCGAGGCGCGCCGGGCGGCTCCCGGCGCGGTGGACCGGGTCCTCGACCACCCCTCGGTCGGGGCGTGGGCCACCCGGACGGCGGCCGGGCGCGGGCGGCCCGGTGAGCTGGTGTTCACCGCGGCCGCCGCGGCGGTGCGCGCGGGGGTGCCGGTGGACCTGGGGTTCCCGCCGGCCGAGGTGGTCTCGCTGCCGTCGCTGGGGGTCGTGGTGGGGCCGGGACCGGTGTGGGAGCCGTTGCCCGAGGTCGCGTTGGGGTCCGGGGTGCTCCAGGTGGACGTGTGGGCGGGTGGCGGCGTGCCCGACGAGCTGCCGGTGGACACCGCGCCGGACCTGGCGCGGCTGCGGGAGCAGGTCGGGGCGGCGTGGGAGCTGCTGGCGCGGGACCACCCGGCGGTCGCCGAGGAGGTGGCCGAGGTCGTGCGGGTGCTGACGCCGATGCCCGCCTCGGCCTCGGGGACGAGCAGCGCGACCCTGGCGGACGCCTACGGCTGCGTGTTCCTGTCCCCCGCGCCGGACGCCGAGACCGTGGCGGTGACGTTGGCGCACGAGGCCCAGCACAACAAGCTGGCGGCGCTGATGGACCTGTTCGCGCTGGTCGAACCCGATCGGCGGGCGCTGTTCTACGCGCCGTGGCGGGAGGACCCGCGGCCCGCGGCCGGGCTGCTGCACGGGACTTACGCGCACCTGGGCGTGGCGGGTTTCTGGCGGGACCGGCCGGGCGCGGCGGCGCGCGCGGAGTACGCCCGGTGGCGGTCGGCCGCCCTGGGCACCGCCGAGGCGCTGCTGGCCGGCGGCGTGCTGACGCCGACCGGCGTGCGGTTCACGGCGGAGATGGCGGACGTGCTGCGGGCGTGGTGCGCCGAGCCGCTGCCCGCCGACGCGCTGGCCGAGGCGGAGGCCGAGGCCGCCGCCCACCGGGCCCGCTGGCAGGCCGCCCACGCCGGCTGACGGGAACGGCGCGACCCGGGTGGCGCTCAACGCGCTCCGGCCCGAGTGGCGTTCACCGCCCTCCGACCCGAGTGGCGCTCACCGCACTCCGCGACGCGCCGGGCGTGATCCACGGCCTCCGGGCGCTCGGCGGCGATACTGCGCGCCATGCTCAACGCCGACGGCCACCTGGTGCACTCCCCGGCGGACCTGGTGGACCTGTTGGAGTGCGAGCACCGCAGCAGGCTGTCGCTGGCCCTCGCGCGCGGGGTGCCCGGCGCCCCCGTGCCGGAGGAGCAGCGGAACGCCCTGGCCACCCGGCACGGCCTGGCGCACGAGCAGGCCGTGCTGGCCCGGTTCCGGGAGCGGACCGAGGTGGTCGAGATCCCCCAGCCCGCGCCCACCCACGAGGCGCTGACCGCCGCCGCCGAGGCGACCGCCGCCGCCCTCGCCGACCGGGTCCCGGTGATCTACCAGGCCGTCTTCTACGCCGACGGCTTCCACGGGCGCGCGGACTTCCTCGTCGCCGGCGAGCACGGCTACGAGCCGCACGACGCCAAGCTCGCCCGCCACGCCACCCCGGCCGCCGTGGTGCAGCTGACCGCCTACGCCGACGCCCTGGGCCCGCACGCCGGTCCCCGGATGCACCTGCTGCTCGGCGACGGCACCGCCCGCGCGTTCCGGGTGGCCGACTTCCTGCCGCTGGTCCGCGACCTCACCGACCGGCTCCGGGTCCGCCTGGCCGGGCCGGCGGCCCTGCCCGACCGGCTGTGGGACGACGAGCGGCCCGCCTGCGCGACCTGCCGGTTCGCCCGCCACTGCGCCACCGGGCGCGAACGGGACCGGGACCTGTCGCTGGTCGCGGGCATCCGCGCGGACCAGCGCCGCAAGCTCGCGGCGGCCGGGCTGGGCACGATCGACGCCCTCGCGGGCGCCACGCAGGCCGACCGGCCCGCCACCATGTCGGCCGCGACCTTCGCCGGGCTGCGCGCCCAGGCCGCGCTCCAGGTGGTGCAGGACCGCTCCCGCACCGACGCGAACCCGACCGGCGAGGTGGCCTTCGAGGTGGTCGCGCCCGAGGCGCTGGCCGCGCTGCCCGTGCCCGACCCCGGCGACCTGTTCTTCGACATGGAGGGCGACCCGTTCGCGCTCGACGGCGAGGGGCTGGAGTACCTGTTCGGCGTGGTCGACGCCGAGGAGGCGTTCACGCCGTTCTGGGCGCACAGCCGCCGGCGGGAGAAGCTCGCGTTCGAGCGGTTCGTCGACTTCGTGGTGGAGCGGCTGGAGGCCAACCCCGGCGCGCACGTCTACCACTACGCGCCCTACGAGGTGAACGCCCTCAAGAAGCTGGCCGCGCTGCACGGCACCCGCGAGGAGGCCGTCGACCACCTGCTGCGCTCCGGCGCGCTAGTGGACCTGTACTCGGTGGTGCGCAAGGCGTTGCGGGTGTCGCAGCGGTCGTACTCGATCAAGTACCTGGAACCGCTCTACATGCCCGCGCGGACCGGCGAGGTCACCAACGCCGTCTCCAGCATCGAGGCCTACGAGCAGTACCTGGCGCTGCGCGACGCGGACCCGGGGCGCGCCGAGGAGGTCCTGGCCGGCATCGCCGACTACAACGCCGCCGACTGCATCTCCACGCTGCGGCTGTACCGGTTCCTGCTGGGCGTCCGCGACGAAGCCGGTGTCCGGCCCCACGTGCCGGAGCCGTCGTTCACCCAGGAGATCGAGGACGAGCTGGCCGCGCAGCGCCGGGCCGAGCGGGCGGCGCGCCTGGCCGCCGTGGTCGACCCGCTGCTGGAGGGGCTGCCGGACAACCCGGCCGAGGCCACGGAGGACGAGCGGGCGCGGGCGCTGCTGGCCGCCGCGGTCGGCTACCACCGCCGCGAGACCAACCCGGCGTGGTGGGACTTCTTCCGGCAGATGGGCGCGCCGCTGTCGGAGCTGGAGTCCGACAGCGCGTGCGCGGTGCCGGTGTCGGTGCGCGCCGAGGACTGGGTGATGCCGTCCGGGCGGGTGCGCAAGGCCAAGCGGGAGGTGCGCGCGTGGTGCGACCCGGAGCGCCCGCACCCGTTCGCGGCGGGCGACCAGGTGCGGCTGCTCTACAAGGGCGCGCCCAACCGCAGCCGGGACGCCGTGGTGCTCGCCGAGTCGGCCGAGGACATCGTGCTCCAGGAGAGCACCTCGCCGGACGACGTGGACGGCGAGGCGCCGATCGCGGTGCTGCCCGGCAGCCCGGTGCGGCCCACGCCCAAGGACGAGGCGGTCTACGACCTGGCCGCGATGGTCGTGGACGCCCTGCCCGAGCTGCCGCCGCACCCCGGCGTGGACCTGGTGCGGCGCACGCCGCCGCGGTTGCGCACCGGGTCGTTGCCGCGCTCCGACGACCTGATCGCCGACGTGATCGCGGCCGTGGACGCGCTGGACGGTTCCGCGCTGGCCGTGCAGGGGCCGCCGGGCGCGGGCAAGACGTACCTGGCGGGCAGGCTGATCGCGCACCTCATCCGGGGCGGTCGCAGCGTCGGCGTGACGTCCACCAGCCACAAGGCCGTGGAGAACGTGCTCTCGGCGGCCCTGGCGGCGGGTCGCGAGCTGGGCGTGCCGATCCCGACGGCGAAGCGGGCGAAGGGCGCGCCGGCGAAGGGCTGCGCCTGGGAGCAGCCGCGGGACAACCCGTCGCTGGTGCGGTGGCGCGACGACCAGGGCGGTGGTCACCTGGTCGGCGGCACGGCGTGGACGTTCGCCAACACCGCGCTGCGCGAGCAGCCGTTCGACGTGCTGATCGTGGACGAGGCCGGGCAGTTCGCGCTGGCCGACGCGCTGGCCGTGTCGACGTGCGCGCGCAACCTCGTGCTGCTGGGCGACCCGCAGCAGCTCCCGCAGGTCGTGCAGGGCACGCACCCGGCGGGCGCGGAGGCGTCGGCGCTGGGGCACCTGATCGGCGACGCGGACGTGATCCCGCCCGAGCTGGGCTACTTCCTGGACCAGACGCGGCGGCTGCACCCGGCGGTGTGCGAGCCGGTGTCGAACCTGTCCTACGCCGGGTTGCTGCGGTCCCACCCCAGCGCCGCGGAACGCGGGGTGGCGGGCGTGCGGCCCGGCGTGTACCTGCGCTCGGTCGAGCACTCGGGCAACACCACGTCGTCGGCGGAGGAGGCGGCGGCCGTGGTGGACGTGGTGCGGTCGCTGATGGGCCGGCTGTGGACCGACGGGCCGGGCGCGCGGGCGCTGGACGAGGACGACTTCCTGGTCGTGGCGCCGTACAACCTGCAGGTGCGGCTGGTGCGGCGGGAGCTGGAGAAGCACGGGTACGGGCACGTGCGGGTCGGCACGGTGGACCGGTTCCAGGGCCAGGAGGCGCCGGTGGTGGTCACCACCATGACGTCGTCGGCGGCCGTGGACCTGCCGCGCGGCCTGGACTTCCTGCTGTCGCGCAACCGGCTGAACGTGGCGCTGTCCCGGGCGCAGGCCGTGGCGGTGGTGGTGTGCTCGCCGAGGCTGGTCGAGGCCGACGTGCGAGACGTCGACCAGCTCCGGCTGGTGTCGGGGATGGTGGGGCTGATGGCCGACGCGGTCCGGTGGGACATCGACGGCGTCTATGGCCAAGAGCTATGACGCTCGCCGTTCAACCGCTCTTAATGTCGTAACCCGCGAGAACCTTCCCACCCTGCACCGAAGGAGATCGTGTGGTCGACAAGTTCGCGCGCCCCTTGACGGGCGCGCTGTTGGGCGCGCTCGCACTGGTGGCGACGGTCCTGACCGGAACGGCGTCGGCGGCCGGCGCGCCGCCGACGGCGATGGCCCGGACCGTCTACTACAGCGCCTCCGGCTACTCGGCGGAAGCCGACCAGGCCGCGCAGATCTGGAACTCCCGCGTGCCCAACCTGCGGCTCGTCCGCGGGGGCAGCGCCACGATCCGGGTCTACGCGACCACCGGCGGCGGTTCCCGGGCCTACCCCTGCGGGCTCGGGTGCGCCACGATCTACATCGACACGCGCGACGTGGCGGCGGGCAACTCGTCGCTGCGGATCGTGGCCCACGAGATCGGGCACGGTCTCGGCCTGCCCGACACGTACAACGGCATCTGCTCGTACCTGATGTCGGGCGGCAGCGCGGGCACGTCCTGCCGCAACCCCTACCCGAACCCCCAGGAGGCGAACCGGGTGAACCAGCTGTTCGCGGGCGCCCTGACCGCTACGGCGGTCGAGTCGGGCGTGTACGCGAGGGGCTGACGCGCGGAGCCGGGGCGGCGGCGGGCACCGGTTCTCCCCCGCCGCCGCCCCGGTGCGCGGGTCACCGGCGCCCGCTCCGACCACCACGCGGGGAGGCCCGCACCGGGCGAGCGGTGCGGACCCCTCCGCCGAGCGCGCTCAGGACGTCTTCGGCAGCCCCGGCGGGTTGATCTCGGACTTCTCCACCGCCTCGCCCGCCAGCCCCCACCGGTCCAGCACCTCGGCGTACTTGCCGGTCTTGATCAGGTGGTCGATGGCCTCCGCGACGGGCTCCACGAGGCCGCTGCCCTTCTTCGTGGTCGCCGCGATCTTGCCCTGCAGGTCGCCGCCGCCGGAGAAGGTGCCGATCACCTCCGTCGTGCCCGAGGTGGCCACGTGGTACGCCGAGGTCGGGTTCGGGCCCAGGTAGGCGTCGATCCGGCCGGACTCCAGGGCCAGGTAGTAGTCGGAGGCGTTCTGGTAGTACTTGATGTCCGTGGCGGGCAGGCCCTTGGCCTCGTTGGCCTTGCTCCAGTCGACCAGGATCTTCTCCTGGTTGGTGCCCGACCCGACCGCGATGACCTTCCCGGCCACGTCCTCGGGCTTCTCCACCCGCCACGAGCCGCCCTTCTTGGCCTCGAACGCGAGCGTGTCCAGCCGGTAGGTGGCGAAGTCGTACTTCTCCTTGCGCTCCTCGGTCACGGTGATGTTCGACAGCCCCAGCGGGTACTGGCCGCTGTCCAGGCCGACGAACAGGTTCTCCCAGGAAGCGACCTCCAGCTGCGGCTCCAGGCCGAGCACGCCGGCGATGAGCACGGCGATGTCGGTCTCCACGCCGATGGGCGTCTTGTCGTCGGTGGCGTAGAAGCGCAGCGGCGGGTTGGTGCCGGCCGAGCCGCCGATGGCGATCCGGCCCTCCTCGCGGAACCTCTCGGGCACCTTGGCGGCGATCGAGTCGACCTTCTCGGCGGTGACGCGGTTCTGGTCGGGGCCGAGGTTGATGACCTTGCCGCCGCTGACGACCTGGTCCTCGGACGCCGCGCCGTCGGCGCCCGCGCAGGCGGTCAGCGCCAGGGCGGCGGCGGTGAGGAGGGCGGCGGTTCTGGAGCGGGACAACGGATCCCCTTTCAGAGCACTTTGGACAGGAACGCGCGGGTGCGCGGGTGTTGCGGGTCGTCGAGCACCCGCGAGGGCGGGCCCTGCTCGACGACGACGCCGCCGTCCAGGAACACGACGGTGTCGGCGACCTCCCTGGCGAAGCCGACCTCGTGCGTGACGACGACCATCGTGGTGCCGGAGCGCGCCAGGTCCTTGATCACGTCCAGCACCTCGCCGACCAGCTCGGGGTCGAGCGCCGACGTGGGTTCGTCGAACAGCAGCACCTTGGGCTCCAGCGCGAGGGCGCGGGCGATGGCGACGCGCTGCTGCTGGCCGCCGGACAGGTGCCGGGGGTACGCGGACTCCTTCTCCGACAGCCCGACCCTGGCCAGCAGCGCCCGTGCCCGCTCCCGGGCCTGCGCGACCGGCCGGCCCTGCGCGGACACCGGCGCCTCGACGATGTTCTCCAGCACGGTCAGGTGCGGGAACAGGTTGAAGTTCTGGAACACGAAGCCGATGTGCGTGCGCTGCCGCAGCACTTCGCGTTCCCGCAGCTCGTAGAGCCGGTCGCCGCGGCGGCGGTAGCCGACCAGCTCGCCGTCGACGGAGACCAGCCCGGCGTCCACCTTCTCCAGGTGGTTGATCGTGCGCAGCAGCGTCGACTTGCCGGACCCGGACGGCCCGAGCACCACGACGACCTCGCCGGTGCGGACCTCCAGGTCCACGCCGCGCAGCACCTCGTTGTCCCCGAAACTCTTGCGGACACCCTGGAGGTGAACCATCACCTCGCCCATTTCCAGCCCTCCTGACCGCGGGTCGCGCCCTTGGCGTAGTGCTTCTCGACGTAGTGCTGCGCGATCGACAGCAGGGTGGTCAGCGCGATGTACCAGGCGGTGGCGACCATGAGCAGGGCGACGACCCGCGCGTTGCGCCCGTAGATCACCTGCACCTGGTAGAACAGCTCGCCGATGGCCACCACGGACACCACCGAGGTGCCCTTGAAGAGGCTGATGACCTCGTTGGTCGCGTTGGGCAGGATCGAGCGCATGGCCTGCGGCAGGACGATCCGCCGGAACTGGCGGGCCCGCGGCACGCCCAGCGCCGCGGCGGCCTCCAGCTGGCCGTGGTCGACCGAGATGATGCCCGAGCGCACGATCTCCGCCGCGTACGCCGCCTGGTGCAGGGCGAGGCCGAGCACCGCCGCGCCCATGGGGCTGATCAGGTCCTTGGTGTCGAAGCCGACGAACGTCGGCCCGAACGGGATGCCCAGCCTCAGCTCCTGGTACAGGTAGGAGATGTTGAACCAGAACAGCAGCTGCACGATCAGCGGGATGGACCGGAACGCCCAGGTGTAGGTCCAGCTCACGGCCGCCAGGAACCGGCTGCGGGACAGCCTCATCAGGGCGAGCACGATGCCCAGGGCGAAGCCGATCGCGGTGCCGTAGAGGGTCAGCTCCAGGGTGACCAGCACCGCCCTGAGGATGGACTCCGCGGTGATGAACCGGGCGAACGTGGCCCAGTCCCAACCGGGGTTGGTGACCAGGCCGTTGACGAACTGGGCGACGAGCACCAGCACGGCGACGATGCCGACCCACCGCCACGGGTGGCGGACGGGCACGACCTTGAGCACGGGTGGTTCTTCGGGCGCGTGCAGGCGCGGTTGGGCGGACACGCTCATGGTGGGTCCTTCGAGGGGGACGGTGAGGGCCCGCGGCGGGAGCGCCCGCGGGTGCGGCGGAGGGTGGTGCGCTGGGTGGTGCGCTGGTGGTGCGCTGGTGGTGCGCTGGTGGTGCGCGGAGCTGGTGCTCGGGGTGGTGCGCGGCGGGTCTAGCGACAGGCGGCGCTGGAGACCCGGCCGTAGTCGACGTGCCGGCGGGAGCGGAGGAAGGTCATCGCGCGGCCCCTTTCACTCGGCTTCGCCCGGCCTCGTTCGGCTGATCGGACGGCTGGTCCACGTGGGTGGCGCGAAAGTAGCCACTTCGCCGCGACCCGAACAAGGGAGACCACCTGCTGAACCACCGGGTGCCGGCCATTGACAAGGAGCGGTTTCACCCGGATCGGTCAGCGCCCGGGGTGAACGCCGAGCCGTGCCGACCGCCGGGCTGACCGGGTACGACGGCGGGCGGCCCAACGCGGTCGAGGTGTCCGACGGCGCCGGTAACGATTCCGCCAAAAAACGAAGAACCGCCCATCACGACTTCGACCACAGTGGAAATGACCTCGGTCATTCCGCCGCGGTTGACCTGCCGCCTTCCTCCCACGACGGCGAAGTTCCTGCTCAGAGCCGCCGAACAGGCCGAATTGGAGCGTCCGGGAGCACGAGGGGCGTCCCGTTGGGACTCGGTGCCCTGGTGCTCCTGGGCGGCGTCGTCGCGCTGGTCATCCTCAGGAGACGGTTGCGGAGGTAGATGCGGAAAGTAATCACCTATCCCCCAGTCGAGTGGTTGCCGTTCCCCGTATATGGTGACCGCCGTCTCTCCTCAGCCCTTCCCTCAGGAGCTCCCACATGAAGCTCGCCAGAGCCGGTGCTTTTGTCGGCACCCTCGCCGTCGCGACCACTGCCTCCGTCTTCTTCGCCGCTCCCGCCTTCGCGCACACGCCGATCCTCCAGGGCGGCTGCGAGGGTGAGAAGAGCTACCTGACCGTCGAGCTGCGGGACTACGTCAAGCGGGACGGGAAGAAGAACTCGGTCACCGTCACCATGGACGGCGAGGTGGTCGAGAACACGGAGTTCGACAAGAACTTCCCCAGGAAGACCTACTCCAAGTCGAGCGCCGAGAAGGTGGTCTTCAAGGTCGACATCAAGGCTTGGGACGACCCGGACGGCTCGAAGCGCTACACCCGGACCGAGATCCGCGAGATCGACTCCTGCGTCGAGGAGCAGCCCCCCGCCGAGGAGCCGCCCGCGGAGGAGCCCCCCGCCGAGGAGCCCCCGGCCGAGCAGCCGCCCGCCGAGGAGCCCCCGGCCGAGTCCAGCAGCGTGGCCGTGTCCCCGACCACGACGGCCGCCCCGACCTCGGTCGCGCCGATCGCCGCCGAGGAGACCCCGCTGGCCAACACCGGCGCCAGCATCGCGATCCCGCTGGTCATCGGCGTGGTCCTGCTGGGCGGCGGCGCGGCCCTGCTGATCATGCAGCGCAAGCGGGCCGCTCGCGACTGACCGCGTGCCGAAGGCCCGGTCACCCCGCTGCCGCCGGGGTGGCCGGGCCTTCGCCGTACCCGGGCCCGGCTACGGCAGGACCTGGATCTTGCGCCCCCGACCCGCCCGGAACGCCTCCAGCGCCGACGCGTAGTCGGCCAGCGGCAGGCGGTCGCTGATGAACACCGCCGGGTCGAGCACGCCGGTGGCGAACAGGTCCGCCGCCCGCTCGAACGAGTGCAGCACCGCCATCGACCCGGTGATGGTGATCTCCTGGTTGTAGATCCGGTACGGCTCGATGGTGACCCGCGCCGCGTAGTCGGAGACGCCGAACTGGAGGAACGTGCCGCCCTTCGCGACCCGGCCGAGGCCGTCCTGGATGGCCTTCTCGTTGCCGGTGGCGTCGATGACCACGTCCCAGCCGCCCGGCCGGTCCAGCTCGTCGGGGTTCGCGGCGGTGGCCGTGACGCCCAGCAGCTCGGCGGTCGCCAGGCGGTCCGGGTTGAGGTCGACGACCTCGATCGACACCGCGCCGGTGAGCTTGCCCAGCTGGAGCATCATCAGCCCCATCGTGCCCGAGCCGTAGATGAGCACCCGGCTCCCCATCCGCGACCGCAGCACGTCGTAGCCGCGCACCGCGCACGACAGGGGCTCGATCAGCGCGGCGTCCTCGGTGCGCACGTGGTCGGGCAGCTTCACGCAGTTCGCCACCGGGGCCACCGCGTACTCCGCCGCGCCCCCGCCGGTGGTCACGCCGATGGCCGCCCACCGCTCGCACAGGTTGGCGCGCCCGGCCCGGCACATGCGGCACTCGTGGCAGTACAGCGACGGGTCCACCGCGACCCGGTCGCCCACCCGGACCTCGGTCACGTCCGCGCCGACCTCGACGACCACGCCGGCGAACTCGTGGCCCGGCACCACCGGCAGGGTCGGCGCGAACTCGCCCTGCAGGATGTGCAGGTCGGTGCCGCACAGGCCGCACGCCGCGACGTCCACGACGACCTGCCGCGGGCCCGGCGCCGGGTCGGGCACCTCGGCGACCTCGACCCGGCCGACCCCGCTGATCACGGCTGCTCTCACTTGACTGCTCCCAGAGAAAGGCCCTGGACCAGCTTGTCCTGGGCGGCGAACCCGGCGACGAGCACCGGCAACGACACCACCGTGGCGGCGGCGCACACCTTGGCCAGGAACAGGCCCTGGCTGGTGACGAACCCGGTAAGGTAGACCGGCGCGGTGCCGGCCACCACGCCGGTCAGCACGCGGGCGAACAGCAGCTCGTTCCAGCTGAAGATGAAGCAGATCAGCGAGGTCGCCGCGATGCCGGGCATGGCGACCGGCGCGACGACCCGCCGCAGCGTGGTGACCAGGCCCGCGCCGTCGAGCGCGGCGGCCTCCAGGATCTCGCCCGGCACCTCGGCCAGGAACGACCGCATCAGCCACACCGCGATCGGCAGGTTCATCGACGTGTAGAGCACGACCAGGAACGAGATGTTGTCCAGCAGCCCCGTGTGCTGGGCGACCAGGTAGATCGGCAGCAACCCGGCCACGACCGGCAGCATCTTGGTGGACAGGAAGAAGAACAGCACGTCCGACCACTTCTCGACCCTCTTGATCGAGAGCGCGTACGCCGCCGGGACCGCCAGCAGCAGCACGAGCAGGGTGGAGCCGATCGACGCGCTCATCGAGTTGATCAGCGGCGGCCACGGGTTCGAGTCGAAGAACTCGAGGTAGCCGTCGAGGGTCAGCGGCGCGGCGAGCGACGGCGGGTTGGTCGCCGCGTCCGGCTCGCTGTGCAGCGAGGTCAGCACCATCCACGCCACCGGCGCGAAGAACAGCAGCCCGGAGAACCAGGCCAGCACGCCCCAGACCCGCTTCACGCGCGCACCTCCTCGCGCAGCAGGGACGACACCACGCGCAGCGCGAACGTGGCGATGACGATCGACCCGAGCACCACGACGACGCCGGCCGCGGACGCCTGGCCGTAGTCGTGCGCCTGGTAGAAGGTCTGGTAGATCGTGTAGGGCAGGTTGGCCGTGCCCAGGCCGCCCGAGGTGATGGTGAAGACGGCGTCGAAGTTCTGCACGATGTAGATCGACCCGAGCAGCGCGCCCAGCTCCAGGTACTGCCGCAGGTGCGGCAGGGTCAGGTAGCGGAACACCTGCCACGGCGTCGCGCCGTCGATGCGCGCGGCCTCGACCGCGTCGTGCGGGCGGCTCTGCAACCCCGCCAGCAGGATCAGCATCATGAACGGCGTCCACTGCCACACCAGCGACGCCTGCACGGCCGTCAGCGGCATCCCGCTGATCCACTCCGGCTGCGGGGCGTCCGCGCCGAACAGCCACGTGAGCACGCCGTTGAACAGGCCGTACTCCGGGTTGTAGAGCGCGTGCTTCCACAGCAGGGCGGCGGCGACCGGCACCACCAGGAACGGCGCGATGAGCATCGTGCGCACGATCCCGCGCCCGGCGAACCTCCGGTCCAGCAGCAGCGCCAGGCCCAGCCCGAGCAGCAGGCTGACCAGCACCACCACGACGGTCAGCACGACCGTGACGCCGATGGCCGAGCGCAGGTCCGGGTCGGTGAACACGGCGGCGTAGTTGTCGAGCCCGGCGAACCCGCGGTTGTCCGGGTCCAGCGAGTTCCACCGCATCAGCGAGATCACCAGCGTCGCGACGAAGGGGAGCTGGGTGACCGCGATGGTGAAGATCAGCGCGGGCAGGAGGGGCGCGCGCCGCGCCCAGCGGGCGGCCGCCGTCACGACGCCCTCCCCACCGGCGTGGGGTTGGCCACCGGGGTGTTCGCCATCAGTTGCCCCGGTGCTTCTTCGCGACGGCCTCGGCCAGCTCCTGGGCCTCGTCGAGCGCGGCGTCCACGGACGTCGACCCGGCGATCGCGGCGCTGATCTTCTGCGACACCTGCGTGCCCAGGTCGGTGAACTCGGGGATGCCGACGAACTGGATGCCGCTCGCGGGCCGCGGCTGCACGCCCGGGTCGGTCGGCTTGGCGCCCGCGATGGCCGCCTCCGCCTGCGCGGCGAACGAGCCGCTCGCGGCCAGGTACTCGGGGCGCTCGTAGGTCGAGGCGCGCTTGCCGTCGGGGACCCTCGACCAGCCGAGGCTGTTGCCGACCAGCTCCTCGTAGCCCTTGCCGGACGCCCAGGAGATGAACTTCCACGCGTTGTCGGCCTTCTTGCTGGCCTTCTGGATGCCGAACGCCCAGGTGTAGAGCCACGCGGACGACTCGGTCTTCACCACGGGCGCCTGGGCGAAGCCCAGCTTGCCCTTGACCGGCGAGTCGTCGGCTTCGAGGAGGCCGGCGGCGACCGTGGCGTCGTACCACATGGCGACCTTGCCCTGGGTCATGTTGTTCAGGCACTCGGCGAACCCGGCCTGCGGCGCGCCCGCCTCGCCGTGCGCGCGGACCAGGTCCACGTAGAACTTCGTGGCCTCCTTGAACTCCGGCGCGTTGACCCGCGCCTGCCAGTCCTCGGTGAACCAGGTGCCGCCGAAGGTGTTGACCACGGTGGTCAGCGGCGCCACGAGCTGGCCCCAGCCGGGCTGGCCGCGCAGGCAGATGCCCTTCATGCCGGGCTCCGCGCCGTCGACCCGCGCGGCGATGTCCGCGACCTGCTGCCACGTCGGCCTCTCGGGCATGGTGACGCCCTTGGCGTCCAGCACGTCCTTGCGGTACATGAGGAACGACGACTCGCCGTAGAACGGCTGGGCGTAGACCTTGCCGTCGGCGGCGGTGAGCGACTGGCGGATCGGCTCCAGGACGTCGCCCTGGTCGAACCCGGCGTCCTTCGCGACGAAGTCGTCCAGCGGCGTGAGCCAGCCGTTCTTCGCGTAGATGGGCGTCTCGTAGTTGCTGATCGTGGCCACGTCGTACTGGCCGGCCTGGCTGGAGAAGTCCTGGCTGATCTTGTCGCGGACGTCGTTCTCGGGCAGGACGGTGAAGTTGACCGCGATGCCGGTGTCCTTGGTGAAGTTGTCGGCGGTCAGCTCCTGGAGGTCCTGCATCTGCGGGTTGTTGACCATGAGGACGTTGATCGAGTTCTCGGCGCCGCCACCACCGCCGCCCGCGCCGGCGCACGCGGTCGTCGCCAGGAGCACCGCGGCCAGCAGGCCGCCATACCGGAGTGACTTCATCGTCTGCCTTCCTCGGGCGTGCGTTGACGGACCCGCGGCGGCGCCGGGGTCTCGTGGGGATCGGTGTCGTGCCTAGGCCCGGAAGACCTTCGGGCCGAGCAGGGAGTAGCGGTGCGCCTCGCCCGCGGGCAGCACCGAGTCGGTGACGATCGCCTCCAGGTCCGCGACGTTCGCGAACCGGTGGAAGCTCGACACGCCGAACTTGGTGTGCACGCCGACGAAGACCCGCCTGCGCGCCGACGCCAGCGCCTGCGCCTTGACCGCGCCCACCGCCGGGTCGGGCGTGGTGAGGCCGTGCTCGCGCGAGATGCCGTTCGCCCCGATGTAGGCGAGGTCGATCACCATCTCCGCGAGCATCCGGGTGGTCCAGTGGTCCACGGTGGCCAGGGTCCGGCCCCGCACCCGGCCGCCGAGCAGCAGGACCGTGGTGGAGGGCACCTCGGAGAGGGCCGCCGCGGTGGGCAGCGACGCGGTGACCACGGTCAGCGGCCGGCCCGTCGGCAGGCTCTCGGCGACGAGCTGGGGTGTGTAGCCCTCGTCGATGAAGACCGTCTCCGCGTCGCCGAGCCGGTCCGCGGCGGCCCGCGCGATCCGCCTCTTCTCCGGCACCATCGAGTGGGACCGGAACTTCAGGCCGGTCTCGTAGCCGGCGCTCTCCACCGGGAACGCGCCGCCGTGCGTGCGGCGGACCAGGCCGTGCTCGTCGAGGACCCGCAGGTCGCGGCGGACGGTCTCCTGCGCCACCTGCAGCTCCACCGCGATCTCCGCGACGTCGACCCGGCCGTCGGCCCGCGCCCGGGCCAGGATGCGGCGCTTGCGCTCGTCGGCTCGCACGTCCCACCTCCTGTTGCCCGGTCGGGCCACCTCTGCCCGGTCGGGCTGCGCATAAGGTCTAACACCACCGTGAGAGCGTGACCAGCGACACAGGGTGACTGGTGATGCCCGGCTTTCGCCCGGTTTTCGAGACCGAACCCACAGGAATGGGTGGATTCCTGCCCGATTGGGGGTGGGTTCGTGCCCGTTCCGGCCCCGGAAAAAGGCGAGGCCCGCTCACCGGGTGAAGGTGAGGGGGCCTCGCGACTTCGGGTTCCCGGCGTTCGGGCCTTCAGGCGGTGGGCGCCAGGGCCGGGTAGTCGGTGTAGCCCTTCTCGGTGCCGCCGAAGAAGGTCGACTGGTCCGGGGTGTTGAACGGGCCGCCGCGCGCCAGGCGGGCCGGCAGGTCCGGGTTGGCCAGGAACAGGGCGCCGAACGCCAGGGCGTCCGCCGTGCCGTCCTCCAGCAGGCGCAGCTCGTCCACGCCGGTCACGCCGTCCGGGGTGTGCGGGTTGAGGATCAGCGCGCCGGTGAAGCGCTCGCGCAACTCCAGGGTCAGCGCGCGCTGGTCCTGCTCGGCGATGTGCAGGTAGGCCAGGCCCAGCGGGTTGATCGCGTCGACCAGCGCCGGGTAGAGCTGCCCGTGGTCGTCCTCGGCGATGTCGTTGTACCGGTTCGCCGGGGAGATGCGCAGGCCGACGCGGTGCGCGCCGATGGCGTCGGCGGTCGCGCGGGCCACCTCGACGACGAAGCGGATCCGGTTCGCCACCGGGCCGCCCCACTCGTCGGTGCGCCGGTTGCTGTTGCCGGCCAGGAACTGGTGCAGCAGGTAGCCGTTGGCGCCGTGCAGCTCGACGCCGTCGAACCCGGCCGCCACGGCGTTGCGGGCGGCGGCGGCGAAGTCGGCGACGGTGGCCTCGACCTCGGCGCCGGTCAGCTCGACCGGCGTGGGGAACTCCTCCAGGCCGGCGCCGGTGAACAGCTTGCCCGCGGGCCGCACGGCGGAGGCGCCCACCGGGTGCAGGTCGCCGGGCAGCACGCTCGGGTGGCCGATGCGGCCGGCGTGCATGAGCTGGGCGAAGATCCGGCCGCCCGCCTCGTGCACCGCGTCGGTGACGACCCGCCAGGCCGCCACCTGCTCGTCGCTGTGCAGGCCCGGGGTGTCCGGGTAGCCCTGGCCCACCGGGGAGGGTTGGACGCCCTCGGTGATGATCAGGCCGGCGCTCGCGCGCTGCGCGTAGTACTCGGCGGTGGCGGGGGTCGGCAGGGTGCCGTGCGCCCGGCTGCGGGTCATCGGCGCCATCACGACGCGGTTGGCGAGCTTGGTGCCGGCCAGGTCCAACGGCTCGAACGCGATGCTCATCGCGGTCCCTCCAGGTATCCGATTTACCTGTCCGAACAGCTAAGTAACCGAAGTGTATTCCCCACTACGTCATGTGACAGCGGTCACGAGTTCGGCGGAGTATCCTGGCAACATGGCCGGGAACGAGAAAAAGCCCACGTCAATCCCCGTGCCGGAGACGGCGGACGGCGGTCGGATCAGCCACTCGATCTTCCGCGTGGCCCGCCTGCACCGCATGCTCGCGGGTCAGCTGTTCAGGCAGGCAGGACTGCACCCAGGGCAGGAGCTGGTGATGATGCACCTGTGGGACTGCGGCCCGCGGCGGCAGTCCGACCTGTGCTACGTGCTGGACACCGACTCGGCCACCATGACGCGGACCGTGCAGCGGCTGGAGCGCTCCGGGTTCGTGCGCCGCACCCCCGACCCGAACGACGGCCGCGCCACGATCGTGGAGCCGACGGTGGCGAGCCAGGCGCTGCGCCGTGAGGTCGAGCGGATGTGGCGGGAGCTGGAGGAGGCGACCGTCGACGGCCTGGACGAGGAGGAGCTGGCCGAGACCGCGCGGGTGCTCGGCCGGCTGGAGTGCAACCTGGCGAGGAGGACCGGGAAGGCCGGTCCGGGGACGGACG
>NZ_JBHWIE010000039.1:0-44926 GCF_042732085.1 Actinosynnema sp. NPDC059797 | reverse complement strand
GCAGCGGACAGCGCGGGCCCGCGCCGGCCGGGTTGGAGCCGCCGGGGACGCCACCGGGACCACCGGGCACGCCCGGCATGCCGGGCACGCCGCCGCGCGCACCGGGACCGTGGGGGTTGCCGGGACCACCGGGCATCCCCTGGCCGGGCATCCCCTGGCCGGGCATCCCCGGGCCGCGCACGCCGGGGGGCAGGTTCGGCCGGCCGCCGGGACCGCTCGGGCCGACGGGGCCCCTCGGCGGCAGGACGGGGCCGTTGCCCGGGGGCTTCGGCGGCGTCCACACCGGGGGCGGCACCGGGGGCGCGACGGGCGGCTTCACGGTGACCGGCGGGGTGGGCACCGGCTGCGGGGTCGGCGTCGGCGTGCTCGGCGGCGCCCACGACGGGTTGGTCGTGCCACCGCCGGGCAGGTGGCCGGGCACCGTCGTGGCCGGGCCGGGCGGCGACGGGGGAGCCCACGACGGCATGGTGGTGCCGCCACCGCCGGGACCGCTCCAGGACGGCTGCGCGGCGCTCTGGGCCACGGTGTAGCTGTTGTACTCGCCGGCGCCCGCGGGCGGCGGCGTGTCGATGACGACCTTCGGCGGCGGGACGAACTCACCCAGCGTGTTGCTGTTCCACTCGCTGTTGGACTGGTAGTTGTTCATCACCTCGACGGCCTTGGCCTCGGCGTTGTCCTGCGCCGCTTCCTGCCGCTCGTGGTCCTGCTGCTGCTGGATGACGTGCATCATGCCGACCGGGCCGGTCAGCGCGCCGAGGATCTTGTCGCCGGTGGACGGCGCCTCGGTGGTCACCGGGACCGGTTCGGGCATCTCCTTGCGCGCGTCCGCGATGTACTCGCCCTGGAGCTGCGCGGAGGACTTCATCACGTCCGAGGCGCGCTGCGCGTCGGACGCCCACTCGCCCAGCGGCGAGAGCGCCGCCCGCGCCTCGTTCGCGCTGGAGCCCTCCCACACCGCGCCGAGCTTCTCCAGCCCCTGGTGGATGGAGGTGTCGATCTCGGCCAGGGCCTCGGACAGCGACTTCCACTTGTCCTCGATGGGGCGGGAGGCCGCCACCCCGGGACCCTCGTTGATCATGCGGTACAGATCGGGGTGTGCGTAACCGCGCCAGCGGTGGTCACCCATGGTGCTCGCCCCCCTCGGGTGCGTTGGTGGTCATGGTCAGCCGTTGTGGACGCGTCCCCAGGACGCGGTGTTGTCGCCCTCGACGCGGCGGTAGTCGGCCTCGATGGCGGTGAGCTGGTCCACGACGCCCCGCAGCTGGTCGCGGTAGGCCTCGATCGCGGACAGCGCGGCCGAGTCGCCTGCCTCGAAGGTGTCCTGGTTGAACTTCTCGGCGGTCTCCTGGCTCACCGGGTCGCCCGCCCACCGACGGGCGCGCAGGGCGGCCTTCGCGTCGGCCAGCTGGTCCTCCAGGCGGTGGAGGGCGTCGCTGAACACCTTCCGGGCGTCGGGGATCGCCGACGGCTCGATGCTCAGCTTCTGCTGCGTCCCGCTGTACTCCGGCGTGGTCCGCGTGGAACCACCACCGCCGCCGTCGATGAACAAGACACACCCTCCTCAACACCGCGCACACCCCACCGTGCGCTTTCGGGATGACTTTAGCTCTGATGCGTCACACGGGTGAGTGGTTCCGCCTGCGAAGCGACTACTCCTACCCGTTCGACAAGGTCTCCACCGCGGCCCCGGCGATCTGCGGCGCGAGCCGGCAGAGCTCGGCCGAGGGGACGTCCTCGTAGCCCGACACCTGCACGTCGAGCATCTGCCCGTCGGCGACGTCGACGCCCAGGAAGCAGACCGCGTCGTCGTCGGGGACCCGGCCGAGCACCGCGGGGAAGCCGCCGACCTCCAGGTGCTCCGGCTCCACGGCGAAGCTGCCGTCGGTGTACCAGGAGACGCCGGTGGTGGTCACGGTCGTCACGCGGAAGCCCCACCTGTGGTCTTCGCGGGAGAAGTTGCAGGTCGGCGACCGGAAGGTGGAGGCCGTGCCCGGGCGCGGCGGCACGGTGGCGCCGAACTGGGCGCGCTGCGCCTCGGTCAGCGCGGCGCACGGGTCGACGGCCGCCACGTCGATGGTCCTCGGCCGGGCGGCGGGCGCCTTCGAGGGGGACGTCGGCTCGCTCGACCCGGCGCCGGTCGTCCGGGTGGGCGCGGGGTCCCCGCCGGCGGTGGCGGAACCGCCCGTGGCGGAACCACCCGTGGTCTGGGAGCAGCCCGCGAGCAGGGCCAGGGCAGCGAGGAGCGGCACGGCACGACGCATGGGCCCAACGTATCCGAGACCCGTCCGCGCGATGACCCGAACGGGTTGACAGCCGGTTCAACACCTCTCCGCGTAGCGGCAGGCCACGACGGAGGGTCGCTCGACCGGCTCGCCCGCCTCGATCGACCACGCCAGGCGCACGTACTGGGCGTGCGTCCAGGACAGCGGGGTCGCCGAGGTGGTGCCGCGGCCGTGCCACACCTGCTCGGGCAGCATCCGACCCCCGTTGGCGGCGGACGCCACGTCGGCCAGGCGGCCGCGCGCCGCGCCCGGGTCGCCGGCCAGCAGTTCGTACTCGCCGCGCTCGCCGGCGAAGATCGGCCACGTGCGGCCGTAGGTGCGGCCGTGCCCGATGTTCCACGGCCCGCCGTCGGCGCGCTCGCCGAAGCCGTCGCCGTTGTAGCGGTGCCAGAACCGGCCGCGCTTGAGCTGCTCGTCGACGACGCGCACGGTGTCGCGCACCACCGGGTCGTCGTGCGGCCGGACGCCGAGGCGCACCAGTTCGAGGAAGCTCGGGTCCACGGCGGCGCGCTGGTCGATCTCGGTCGGGTGGTTGTCGCCGGGGTTGTAGGCGGTGCCGCGGTCGGGCTGCCCGTCCTTGGTGATTCGCAGGTAGTAGGGCCGGTCGGAGAACGGGCCGGTGCGGGTGACCGTCCACCCCTCGACGCGGGCCTCCCAGTCGTCGGCGACGGCGAGGAACTCCGCGGCCCGCGGGTCGCCGGCCCGCCGGAGCAGGTCGGCCAGGCACACCAGGCCGGCGATCGCGGAGGCGATCGTGCCGGGCGAGTAGCCGCCCTGGTTCTCCCAGCGCTCCTGCTCGGTGGCCGGCGCGTCCGGTCGGGAGACCATGAACTCGGCGGCGCGCACGAGCCCGTCGAGGGTGTCGCGGTCGGTGCGGCCGAGCAGCCACGCCAGCAGCATCGGCGCGGCCTGCTCGTCCAGCTGCACGTTGGTCCAGTACGGCTCGCCGGTGACGCGCGTGTTCTGCGGCAGGTGGCCGTCCGGCCGCTGCTGCACGTCGAGCATGAAGTCGAGGGCGCGGTGCGCGGCCCGGGTGTCGCCGGCGGCGAGCAGGGCGCTGGCGATCTGGTACTGGTCGCGCGGCCACACCAGGGCGTAGGAGCCGAACTCGGGCGCGATCTCGCGGTCGAAGCCGAACGCCCACGGGAAGCTCGGCGAGGCGATGAACGCGCCGGGGTTGCGCTTGTCCTCGGCGGCGGCCAGCACCATCAGCGACGTCTCGTAGAGGTCGCGGTCGGCGGCGCGCGGGCGCTCGAAGCCCTTCAGGTAGTCGTCCCAGCCCTGGTCGTAGCGGCGGGCGTGCCGGGGGAAGCCCTCGATCAGCGAGGTGCGCGCGGTGGTCAGGGCCTCCTCGGGGTTCGCGCCGAACCCCAGGGCCAGCGTGGTGCGGCCGTGCCGCAGGCGCAGCTCACCGGTCTGGATCACGTTGCCGGTGGTGGCGGACACGGGCGTGAGGCCGTGGTCGGCGACGAGGGCGCTCGCCGCCAGTCCGTCGCGGGCCACCAGGGCGTCCGGCTGGTCGACGGCGGTGTCGTCGTCGCCGTCGCGGGACAGGTTCGGGTCGAAGACCACCCGCACGTCGGCCGGGCCGCCCCCGACCTCGACGTCGGCCAGGACGGTCGCGCGGGACGGGTCGGTGGTGTAGGTGACGCGCGCCTGCCAGCCGGGGCCGCTGAACACCTGCCGGTAGCGCAGCCTGCCGACCGGCTCGGTGCGGGCGTTGGTCGCGGTGCGGCCGTTGACCACGAGCCGCAGCTCGCGGGTCGCCGGGGTGCTCAGGTCGGGGTAGAAGACCTCGTTCAGCCCGCCGCGGCCGAGGGTGAACCAGACCGGGCTGCCGGCCTGGCGGGCCGTGCCGAACCCCTGCTTGTCGGCGGGCATGTAGGTCGCGGGGGGACCGGGAGCGGTCAACGCGCCCGCCAGCAGCACCGCGACTAAGGGGATCGTCATGCCCCCCTGGGTGCACCGCCGCGCGGCACGTCAAACAACGGTCCACAAGGGACGATCAACTGCGGTTCAGCAGCTCGTCGATCTCCTCCGGCTTCATCGGCTTGGCGAAGAACCAGCCCTGGCCCGTGTCGCAGCCGATCCGGTGCAGCCGCTTGGCCTGCGCCGGGGTCTCCACGCCCTCCGCGGTGACGCCGAGCTGGAGCGCGTGGGCCAGCTGGACGAGGGTGGAGACGATCTGGGCGTCCACCGCGTCCTCCTCGTCGGCCGCCCGCAGCCCCTCCATGAACGAGCCCGCGATCTTCAGCTCGTGCACCGGCAGGTGCTTGAGGTAGGCCAGGTTCGAGTAGCCGGTGCCGAAGTCGTCGATCGCGATCCGCACGCCCATGTCCGACAGCGCCCGCAGCGCCTCCAGCGGCTCGTCCGCGGTGCCCATGATGGCGCTCTCGGTCAGCTCCAGCTGGAGGTGGTGCGGCGGCAGCGCGCACTCGTCCAGGATCCGCTTCACGTCCCGCACCAGCTCGGGGTCCCGCGACTGCCGCACCGCCAGGTTGACGCTCACGAACGGCGCGTTGTCGCCGAACGCGTCGAACCAGCGGCGCGCCTGCTCGCACGCCTTGCGCAGCACCCACCGGCCCAGCGGCACGATCAGGCCGGTCTCCTCGGCCAGCTCGATGAACCGGTCCGGCGCGAGCCGCCCGAACTCCGGGTGCTGCCAGCGGACCAGGGCCTCCACGCCCACGACCGTGCTGTCCTCCAGCCGCACCAGCGGCTGGTAGTCGACGTAGAACTCGTCGCGCTCCAGCGCCGCGGGCATGGTCGCCGACAGCGTGAAGCGGGCGACCTCCTTGGCGTTGCGATCCGGGTCGTACAGCGCCCAGCGCGACTTGCCGTCCGCCTTCGCCCAGTACAGCGTGATGTCCGCGTCCCGCATCAGGTCGGCCGCGGTGGTGCCGGCCAGGGCGCGCTCGACGATGCCGATCGACGCCGACACGGTCAGCTCGTGCCCGCCGATGCGGATCGGGGACTCCAGCTCCCGCAGCACGCGGTCGGCCACCGCGATGATGTCGCCGGTGTCCCGCGAGCCCTCCACCAGGATGACGAACTCGTCGCCGCCCATGCGCGCCACGAGCTTGCCCTCGCCGGACACCGACAGGTCCAGCCGGCGGCCCACCTCGACCAGCAGCCGGTCGCCGATGTCGTGGCCCAGGCTGTCGTTGATCACCTTGAACCCGTCCAGGTCCAGGTAGCACAGGCCGGCCCGCCTGCTGTGGCGGTTGTTGAACACCCGGCCCAGCCGCTCCAGGAACAGCGCCCGGTTGGGCAGGCCGGTCAGCGGGTCGTGCAGCGCCTGGTAGCGCAGCCGGTTCTGCAGCAGGTGGCGGTCGGTGACGTCCTCGATCATCGCCACCTGGTACTGCGGCTCGCCGTGGTCGTCGCGCACCAGCGACAGCGTCAGGTGCGTCCACACCTGCTCGCCGTCGGCCCGGCGGAACCGCTTCTCGGCCCGGTAGTGGTCGCACTCGCCCGCGGTGAGCTGGTCGTACAGCCGCCAGACGTTGCTGCCGTCCTCCGGGTGCATCAGGTCGCGGATGTTGTACTGCCGCATCTCCTCGACGCTGAACCCGAGCATGTCCTGCAGCGCCTGGTTCACGTCCAGGATGCGGCCCTCGATGTCGGCGATGCCGATGCCGATCGCGGCCTCGGTGAACATCGCGCGGAACCGCGCCTCGGACGCCCTCAGCGCGGCCTCGGCCTGGTCGCGGGCGTCCAGCACGGCCGCCCGGATCGCCTCCTGCTCGGCCAGCGTCCGCTCGCGCAGCGCGCGGGCGTACCCGGCGGCCAGCGCGCCCTGGAGGGCCGCCAGGCGGGAGCGCATCAGCTCGTCCCGCGGCACGCCCAGCTCGGCCAGCAGGTCGTCGCCGAGCAGCTGCACGGTGCGGCCCAGCGTGTCGGTGCCGGTGAAGTGGGCCTCGACCAGGCGCGCGCCGATCTCGTAGCCCGGCGCGGTGCGGAACGGGCTGGCGTGCAGCGCGTGCACCAGGACCTCGGTCAGCGCCTGGAGGTGCTCGGCGACCTCGGCCCGCGTCATCGGCACGTAGCTGCTGCCGATGACCGCGGTGGCCCACGTCCGGGCGAACGACTCCGCCCCGGCCAGGACGGCGGGGTCGAGGTTAGATCGGCCTGGTGCTGCCACCCGATGGTCAACCTGTTCCGTCATGTCCGCCGGCCTGCCGCCACAACGCAGAGGATACGGCCGCTCGCGGTGCGCGGTCGACAGCTCCGCCGGCTCGCCGCCGCGCCCGCGCGGTCCGTGCGCGCCGGCTCGGCGCGAGCCTCGTCCACCGCCGCCGCGCGGGCCACGTCCGCGCCGACCATCAGGGCTTCCGCCCGACCGCGCCGAAGCTGAGGAACCTCGCGGCGTTCTCGTCCACGTCGTCCGGCGACTCCGGGTGCCACAGCGGCAGCCGGACCACCCCGGGTTCGACCAGGTCGAAGCCCTTGAACAGGGCCTCCACCTCGTGCCTGCGGCGCCAGATCAGCTCGGTGACGCCCCGGTTGTAGGTGCCCCGCGCCTCGTCCCACGCCGGGTCCCAGTCGCCCTCCTCGTACCCGACGTGCGAGACCGCCAGGTAGCTGCCGGGGGGCACCGCGTCCCGGTAGGCCGCCACGACGCCCTGCGGGTCCTCGGCGTCCGGCACGAAGTGCAGCAGCGCCACCATCAGCACGCCGATCGGCCGGTCGAAGTCGAGCAGCCCGCGCACCTCGGGCGAGCCGAGCACCGACTCCGCGTCCCGCACGTCCCGCTGGAGCACCTCGACCCGGTCGTTCCCGGTCAGGATGGCCCGGCTGTGCGCGACCGCCACCGGGTCGACGTCCACGTACACCACGCGCGCGGACGGGTCGGTGGCCTGCGCGATCTCGTGCACGTTGCCCACGGTGGGGATGCCCGAGCCGAGGTCGAGGAACTGGCGGACGCCCTGGTCGAGCAGGTGGCGCACGGCCCGCCGCAGGAAGGCGCGGTGGTTGAGCACCACTTCCTTGATCACCGGCGCGTCGGCCAGGGTCTTGTCGGCCACGGCCCGGTCCACCGCGAAGTTGTGCGCGCCGCCGAGCCAGTAGTCGTAGACCCGCGCGATGCTGGGCCTGCTCAGGTCGATGTCGCCCGGCGCCCAGGTCGGCCGCTCCACGCTGTCCACACGCTCTCCTCGACGATCGCGGTTCCCCACCGTTGCGGTGACACCCCACATCATGGGCCAATCCGGTGAGTTGTCACACCGTCCTCTTGCGTTGATTTCGGATCCCGGCCCCGCGCTGTCGCTCACCGGGAAGAATGACCTCCTTGTGGGTTACCTGTGGATCGCGGGCGCGGCCGTGCTGGTGGCGGCGGCCGTGCTGCTCGTGGTGCAGCACCGGCGGAAGAAGAGCTTCCTGGCGCCGACGCTGATCGGCTCGATCGGCGCGTTCGCGCTGGTCGCGGGCTGGATGTTCGCGGTGGACGCGGCCGCGCCGAAGCACGAGGCGATCAAGACCGGCGGCCTGGCGGGCGGCGCGGTGATCGCCTTGTACGCGCTGTGGCTCAACGACCGGCGGCGGCGGACCGACGAGGCCCGGCACGAGTTGGACAGCGAGCGGCAGGAGCTGGAGACCCAACGCGCCGAACACGACCGGTCGCGGGTCGCCGACGAACGATTCGCCCGATCGGTTGAACTGCTCGGCCACGAGGCGGAACAGGTCCGGGTGGGCGCCATGCACGCCCTGGCCGGCCTGGCGCGGTCCCGCCCGGAGTACACCCAGACCGTGCTCGACGTGCTGTGCGCCTACTTGCGGCGGCCGTTCCTCGTCGATCCCAACGAGGAGGAGTCGGACCGCCGCCGGGAACGCGAGCACGAGCGCGAGTTCGAGGTCCGGCTCACCGCCCAGCGGCTGATCGCCGAGCTGCTGCCCCGCGACGACGCCCGCGACGCGCCGCGCTACGACCTCGACCTGACCAGGGCCTACCTGGAGTACTTCGACATCTCCCGCCGGCAGGTGAACAACCTCATGCTGCGCGCCGCGCGCCTGCACCGGTCCAACTCGCTGCACCACACGACCGTGCACGGCGGCGCGTGGTTCACCGACGCCGAGAGCCAGGGCCGGCTCTACCTGCACGACATGACCTTCCACGGCAAGGCCTGGTTCAGCCACTTCCGGGTCGAGGCCGACGAGCGGACCGACTTCTCCCGCACGGGGTTCCTCGGGCCGAACAAGTTCGCCGAGGCGGTGTTCCGGGGGCCGGTCACCTTCGAGGGCGCCCGCTTCGCCCGACCCGTCGACCTCGGGGGCGCCCGGTTCCACCGCGGGCTCGACCTGCGCCTGGCCGAGCCGCAGGTCGCCCGGACGATCGGCGCGCACGTGTCCACCCGGCACGAGAACCACCTGCCCGACGGGTGGGTGGTCGAGGAGAGCACGGGACTGGTGAGGAGCTGATGGGACGAGGGCGGTGGTTGCTGGCGGCGACCGTGCTCGCCGCGGTGCTGGTCACGGTCGCCACCACGGCGGCCCTGCTGCTGGTCGACCCGAGGCAGCCGAAGGCGGAGGCGATCAAGACCGGGGCGCTCGCGGGCGGCGCGGTCGTCGCGCTGTACGCGCTGTGGCTCAACGACCGGCGGCGGCGCGTCGAGGAGGCCCGGCACGAGCTGGAGAGCGACAAGGCCTCCGACGAGCGGTTCGCCAAGGCCGTGGAGCTGCTGGGCAACGAGGCCGACCAGGTCCGGGTGGGCGCGATGCACGTGCTGGCCAACCTGGCGAGGGCCGACCGGCGGTACAAGCAGACCGTGCTGGACGTGCTGTGCGCCTACCTGCGCCGGCCGTTCACGCACCCGGCGCTGACCGCGAAGCCCGAGGACCCGGACCAGGCGTACTTCGGCGTGCCCGAGGAGCGGCGGGAGGAGGTCTCGCCCGAGCAGGAGCAGGAGATGACGGTCCGGCGGACCGCGCAGCGGCTCATCACCGACCTGCTCCCGTGGGGGTCCGACCCGGACCAGACCAGGTACCAGCTCGACCTGAGCGGTGCGAAGCTCGTGCACTTCCGGCTGGAGGGCCGCCGGTTCGGCCGGCTCGTGGCCCGGCGCGCCCAGTTCTACGGCATCACCGCGTTCTCGGAGATCGCGCTCGCCCAGCCGGCCCTGTTCTCCGGCGGCACGTTCCACGGACGGGTGAACTTCGAGAACGGGAAGTTCCACGGCGGCATCTCGTTCCAGGACGTCGCCTTCAAGCTGGGCCTCCAGCTCGCCGGCGCGACCGCGGGCACGTTCCTGCACTTCCCCGAGCGACCCCCGGAGGGGCTGACCGGCAGCCTCGACGTGCGGGAGGGCACCGCGTTCCGCAACGACCCCGCCGGGTGGCCGCTAACCGGCCACGGGAAGCCCGCGGCCGTCGAGGACCATGTCCAGCAGGACTGACGCGGCCGCGCCGCCCGCCGGCGAGGTGACCACCGCGGTCTCGGCCACCGGCGCGTCCACCACCTCCACGAACCGGGCCCGGGTCCTCTTCGCCGCGAACGACCGGGGCACCAGCGCCACGCCCAGGCCGAAGCCGACGAAGTCGAGCAGCGAGTGCACGTCGTTGACCTCGACGGCGACCCGGCGGTCCACCCCGGCGGTGGCCAGGGCGCGGTCCACCTCGTCGCGCGTCCCCCAGTCCGGGTTGAAGTCCACGAACGGCTGACCCGCCAGCTCGGCGAGCCGCACCGACTCCCGCCCCGCCAGCGGCAGCTCGGGCGCGCACGCCGGCACCAGGGGTTCGGTGGACAGGGTGGACACCTCCAGGTCGGCCGCGGCGGAGCCGGCCGTGACGAACGCGACGTCCAGCCGGCCCGCGCGCACCAGCTCCACCAGCTCGCCCGACCCGGCCTGCCGCAACCGCAGCTCCACCCCGGGGTGCAGCTCGTGGAACCGCGCCGGCACGGCCGGCAGGTGCACGCCGTGCAGGCACTGGACGCTGCCCACGGACAGCTCGCCGCGCAGCAGCCCCTGGACGGCCGCCACCGCGTCCCGCGCCGCGTCGATCGTGCCCAGCGCGCGGCGCGCCTCCACCAGCAGCGCCCGCCCGGCCTGGGTCAGCTCCACCTGCCGGGTGCTGCGCACGAACAGCGGCGCGCCCAGCTCGACCTCCAGCGCCCGGATCGACGCCGACAGACCCGACTGGGCGACGTGCATCCGCCGCGCGGCCCGGGTGAAGTGGCACTCCTCGGCCACGGCCACGAAGTACTCGAGCTGCCGGAGCTCCACGATTCATCACCCGTACTGCTGAATGGCATCAGGTCCTTCTGTTGGACAGCTTAATGCGGTCGGCCCAAGCTGGAACCGCACACGGACCAACACGGAGGTACGTCAAGATGCTGACTCGCCGCATCGGTGGAGTCGAGGTCAGTGCCATCGGCCTGGGCGGAATGCCCATGTCGCTGGAGGGCCGCCCCGACCGGGCCCGGGCCGTCGAGACCATCCGCGCCGCCGTCGACGCGGGCGTGACCCTGATCGACACGGCCGACGCCTACTCCGC
The DNA here is from genome assembly GCF_042732085.1 of Actinosynnema sp. NPDC059797. Taxonomy (NCBI): domain Bacteria; kingdom Bacillati; phylum Actinomycetota; class Actinomycetes; order Pseudonocardiales; family Pseudonocardiaceae; genus Actinosynnema; species Actinosynnema sp. NPDC059797. The sequence goes on along the minus strand of NZ_JBHWIE010000039.1, from coordinate 34,154 downwards.
CGACGACAGCGACTTCGGGCACAACGAGGAGCTGATCGCCGAGGCGCTCAAGGGCGTGGACGGGGTCCTGGTCGCCACCAAGGGCGGCCACACCCGCACCGCCGACGGCGGCTGGGGCCTCAACGGCAGGCCCGAGTACCTCAAGGCCGCCTGCGAGGCGTCGCTGCGGCGGCTGGGCGTGGACGCCATCGACCTCTACCAGTTCCACCGGCCCGACCCGGACGTGCCGACCGCCGAGTCCGTCGGCGCGCTGGCCGAGCTGCTGGACGAGGGCAAGATCAAGCTCGCGGGCGTGTCCAACTTCGACCCCGCGCAGATCCGCGAGGCCGACGAGGTGCTGGGCGGTCGGCTGGCGAGCGTGCAGAACCAGTTCTCGCCCGTGTTCCGCTCCAGCGAGCCGGAGCTGGAGCTGTGCGCGGAGCTGGGCATCGCGTTCCTGCCGTGGAGCCCGCTGGGCGGCATCAGCGCGGCCGGGCGGCTCGGCGAGCGGTTCGGCGCGTTCGCCGAGGTCGGCGCGGCGCACGGGGTGAGCCCGCAGCAGGTGTGCCTGGCGTGGATGCTCGCCAAGGCGCCGCAGGTGGTGCCGATCCCGGGCGCGTCGCGGCCCGCGAGCATCGCCGACTCGGCCGCCGCTGTCCACCTGGAACTGTCCGAGGAGGAGCTGCGGCGACTGGACGGGTGACCGCCGAATGGCGGAATCGGGCGATCGGGGCGACGATCTGACCCAACCGCGACTCACCTGGGCAGTCCGGGTTCGACGGCCGCACGGCGCGGTCCCGGTCCCGGACTGCTCCGTTTTCGTGACCAATTAACGAAAACTCTGGTGATCCGGTTAGTGGTGCCGCACACTGCCCATCGAGTCAACTCCCTGCACTGGCTCCAGGAGTCCCGATGAACACCTTCGCACGCTCCGCCACAGCCCTGTTGGCCTCCGCCGGGCTGTTCCTGATCGGCTTAACCGCACCCGCGTCGGCCACCCCCGTCCCGGCCGGTCCCGCCCCGGCGGCGCCCGCCCCCGCGGCGGAGGACCACGCCATGGGTTCCCAGATCCGCAAGCACGAGGGAGGCGCGCCCCGCGTCGTGGTCCCCGACGAACCGAGCACCCAGGCCGTCGTGTACGGCATCGACGTGAGCGGCCACCAGGGCAACGTCGACTGGAACCACTGGTGGGGCCTCGGCAAGCGGTTCGCCTACGTCAAGGCCACCGAGAGCACCGGCTACCGCAACCCCTACTTCGCCCAGCAGTACAACGGCTCCTACAACGTCGGCATGATCCGCGGCGCGTACCACTTCGCGCTGCCCGACCGCTCCACCGGCGCCGCCCAGGCCGACTACTTCGTCAACAACGGCGGCGGCTGGTCCCGCGACGGCCGGACCCTGCCCGGCGCGCTGGACATGGAGTACAACCCGTACGGCGCGACCTGCTACGGCCTGTCCAAGGCGAGCATGACCGCGTGGATCAAGTCGTTCAGCGACCGCTACCACACCCGCACCGGCCGCTGGCCGGTCATCTACACCTCCACCAGCTGGTGGAGCCAGTGCGTGAGCGGCGACTTCAGCTCCACCAACCCCCTGTGGGTGGCGCGCTACTCGTCGACGGTCGGCACCCTGCCCTACGCCTGGCCGTACTACACGATCTGGCAGTACTCGTCCTCGCCCATCGACCAGAACCAGTTCAACGGCGCCTACGACCGGCTCCAGGCGCTGGCCACCGGCTGACGCGCCGGGGTGGCCGGTCGGGAGCACCCGGCCGGCCACCCTGGGCGTTCAGACCTCCCACACCAGCACGCGCCCCCGCAACGCCTCGGCGGAGACGTCCAGGACCTCGATCCGGAAGACCCGCCCCTCCGGCGTCCGGCCGCACACGTGGCCGCCCGGCACCAGCCCGGTGGCGTCCCGCTTGCCGTTGGCCGCCAGCTCGGCGACGCACCCGGCCCGGTCCGGCGCGCCGTCCGTCGGCCACTCCACGAGCTGGAACCCGTCGTCCGCGTAGAGGCGGGCGTCCTGGATCCGGTAGACGTTGCGGCCCTCCAGGGCCCGCGGCTGCCGGTAGTCCAGGTTGAAGCTGCCGAACGGCAGGTCACCGGCGAACCGGACGGCCGGGTCGGGCCGCTCGGGCCCCTCGGCCGGGGCGGGGGTCGCGGTGGCGGCGGGCGCGGCGGACGTGGCGCCCGCCGGCGCGGTCACCGGCTGCCCGGTCCGGGCGCCGGGCGAAGAGGGCGCGGGAGGGGCCGAGGGCGTCGCGGAGGGCGCCGGCGGCGGGTCGGACGAGCCGGTGGCGGACACCGCCGTGGTCGCGGACACCGCCGTGGTCGCGGACACCGCCTCGGTCCCCGGAACCACCGCCGCCACCCCCGGCGCGCGACCTTCTCCGGTTCCCCCGCCGGCGCGTCGGTGGACTTGTCCTCGGGCATCGCTGGTCCTCCCTGTCGGTGAGACGAGAAGGACCGACCCTGCCAACGGCGGGGGGCCGCGACGGCGGCGTGGCGCAACGGTGCGCGGATCGAGACCGGATCGCACCCCGGGCGGCCCCGGGACCGCAGGAAGCGGTGGTCGGCCGGGTGCGGAGCGCACCCGGCCGACCCCTCGCTCAGTCGAACAGCGCCGGGAGGGTGCCCTCCCACGCCTCGCGCAGCTCCGCCAGCGGCAGGCTGCCGAGACCCTGGACCTCCAGGGCGCCGGACTCCGGGTCCACCACGCCGACCTTGCGCCACGGCAGGCCGCGCGCGGTGCACATGTCGGTGAACCGCAGCTCCTCGGTGCGCGGCACGGCCACCAGCACGCGGGCGGTGGACTCGCTGAACAGCTCGGTGAACAGGTCGCCCTCCAGGAACACCCGGGCGCCCACCTCGCCGATCAGGCACGTCTCCACCAGCGCCTGCGCCAGGCCGCCGTCGGACAGGTCGTGCGCGGCCGACACCATCCCGTCGCGCGAACCCGCCACCAGCACCTCGCCCAGCAGCTTCTCGCGGGCCAGGTCCACCTTCGGCGGCAGGCCGCCCAGGTGGCCGTGCACCACGTGCGCCCACTCCGAGCCGCCGAACTCGTCGCGCGTCTCGCCGAGCAGCAGCAGCGTCTCGCCCGCCTCCGCGCCGATCCCGGTCGGGATGCGGCGGCGGACGTCGTCGATCACGCCCAGCACGCCCACCACCGGCGTCGGCAGGATCGCCGTGGCGCCGGTCTGGTTGTAGAAGCTGACGTTGCCGCCGGTCACCGGGATGCCCAGCTCGGCGCAGCCGTCCGCGAGGCCCTTCACGGCCTGCTCGAACTGCCACATCACCGCCGGGTCCTCCGGCGAGCCGAAGTTCAGGCAGTTGGTCACCGCGACCGGCGTGGCGCCCGAGGTGGCGACGTTCCGGTACGCCTCGGCCAGCGCGAGCTGCGCGCCCGCGTACGGGTCGAGCCTGGTGTAGCGGCCGTTGCAGTCGGTGGACAGCGCCACGCCCCGGTGCGTCGACTCGTCGATGCGGATCATGCCCGAGTCGGACGGCTGGGCCAGCACCGTGCCACCGCGCACGTACCGGTCGTACTGCTGGGTCACCCACCGCTTCGACGCCAGGTTCGGCGACGCCGCCATGGTCTTGACCAGCTCCAGCAGCTCCTCCCGGGCCGGCCGCGCCAGCCGGTCCGGCACGTCGGCCCGCAGGGCGTCCTGGTCGGCCGGGCGCTCGATCGGCCGGTGGTACACCGGGCCCTCGTGCGCGACCGTGCGCGGCGGGACGTCCAGCACGACCTCGCCGTGCCAGGTGATGACCAGCCGGTCGCCCTCGGTGACCTCGCCGATCTCGGTGGCGATGACGTCCCACTTCGCGCAGACCGCCATGAACGCGTCCAGGTCCTCGGGCCGCACGACCGCGCACATGCGCTCCTGCGACTCGCTGGACAGGATCTCCGCCGGCGTCATGCCGGAGGCGCGCAGCGGCACCCGCTCCAGGTAGACGTGCATGCCGCCGTCACCGGCGCTGGCCAGCTCCGACGTCGCGCACGCCAGGCCCGCGCCGCCCAGGTCCTGGATGCCGACCACGATGCGCTCGGCGAACAGCTCCAGGCAGCACTCGATGAGCACCTTCTCGGTGAACGGGTCGCCCACCTGGACGCTGGGCAGCTTCTTCCGCTTGCCCACCGTGTCGTCGAAGGTCTCCGACGCCAGCACGGACACGCCGCCGATGCCGTCCAGGCCGGTGCGCGCACCGAACAGGATGACCTTGTTGCCGGTGCCCGAGGCGTGCGCCAAGTGCAGGTCCTCGACCCGCATCGCACCCACGCACAGGGCGTTGACCAGCGGGTTTCCCGCGTAGGTCGCGTCGAACACGACCTCGCCGCCGATGTTCGGCAGGCCCAGGCAGTTGCCGTAGCCGCCGACGCCGGCGACGATCCCGGGCAGCACCCGGCGCGTGTCCGGCGCGTCGGCCGGGCCGAACCGCAGCGGGTCCATCACGGCCAGCGGGCGGGCGCCCATGGCGAGGATGTCGCGGACGATGCCGCCGACACCCGTGGCCGCGCCCTGGTACGGCTCGACGTAGGACGGGTGGTTGTGGCTCTCGGCCTTGAAGGTGACCGCCCAGCCGTCGCCGATGTCCACCACGCCGGCGTTCTCGCCGATGCCCGCGAGCATCTTGGCGCGCATCTCGTCGGTGGTGGTGTCGGAGAAGTACTTCAGGTGCACCTTGGACGACTTGTAGGAGCAGTGCTCGCTCCACATCACCGAGTACATCGCCAGCTCGGCGTCCGTGGGCCGACGGCCCAGGATCTCCTTGATGCGGGCGTACTCGTCGTCCTTCAGGCCCAGCTCCTTGTAGGGCTGCTCCTGGTCGGGCGTCTTCTCGGCGTCCTCGACGGTGTCGACCTTGGTGATCCCGGCGCTCACGCGGTCACCACCGAGTCCACGAGGGACAGGAACATGCCCAGGCCGTCGTCGGTCGGGCCGGTGAGCGCGTCGATCGCGTGCTCGGGGTGCGGCATGAGGCCGACGACCCGGCCGTTGGCGCTGGTGATGCCCGCGATGTCGTTGCGCGAGCCGTTGGGGTTCTCGCCGACGTACCGGAACACCACTCGGCCCTCGCCCTCCAGCTCGTCGAGGGTCCGCTGGTCGGCCTGGTAGCCGCCCTCGCCGGACTTGAGCGGCACGAGGATCTCGGCGCCCCGGTCGTACCGGGTGGACCAGGCGGTCTCGTTGTTCTCGACCCTCAGCCACTGGTCGCGGCACACGAAGTGCAGCTTGGAGTTGCGGACCAGCGCGCCGGGCAGCAGGTGAGCCTCGCAGAGGATCTGGAAGCCGTTGCAGATGCCGAGCACCGGCATGCCCTTGTTCGCCGCGTCCACGACCTCCTGCATCACCGGGGCGAACCGGGCGATGGCGCCGCAGCGCAGGTAGTCGCCGTAGGAGAAGCCACCGGGCACGATGACCGCGTCGACGCCCTTGAGGTCGTGGTCGGCGTGCCAGAGGCTGACCGCCTCCCCGCCCGCGTACCGGACCGCGCGCGCCGCGTCGACGTCGTCCAGCGTGCCGGGGAAGGTGATGACCCCGACCCTCATGCCTCGACCCGCCTCACGACCCAGTCCTCGATCACGGGGTTGGCGAGGAACGTCTCGGCGATCTTGGCGAGCGTGGCGTCGTCGACGTCGTCGGCGACCTCCAGCTCGAAGTGCTTGCCCTGGCGGACACTGGTGATTCCGTCGAACCCGAGGCGGGGCAGCGCGTTGGCCACCGCCTGTCCTTGGGGGTCGAGGATTTCGGGCTTCGGCATGACGTCGACGACGACTCGGGCCACGACAGGCTGCTCCAAGGTAGGAGGGCTGGCGGTACTCGGGAAGGGTACCTGAGCTGGGTGTTCATCAAGTTCTCGCGTGGCGTGGGGCACACGTTCACCTGGGTTCACCCGATCGTGAGGGGGCGGTTCGGGGGCCTGATTTGCTAAGCTGATCTCAGCCGAGGCCCCGTAGGCCGAGGAAGTGAGCCCAACCAACGTCCGGACGGTCGACGGTTGGGCTTCGCGCTTTTCAGGGCACCTGGTCCAAGTCAACGTCCCACGCGACGACCGCTTTCGTCCGCCGGGCCCAGTCGCCTCCCGCCCCGAAGGCCCAGGCGACCGCGTCGGCGATCCACAGCAGCGCCTCGTTCGTGCTGATGAGGTGCTCGTAGTACAGCTGCGACGCCCTCGGGTACTTGCCCAGCGCCGTCCGGATCGTGCGCATGTCGAGGATGTCGCGGTCCTCGCGCGTGTCGAGCACCAGGCGTCCTCCTCCCAGGTCCAGCAGGTCGGTGGTCAACCGCGCGAGGCACGCCTGGCGAGCGGCTTCAGGCCCTTGCGCGCAGTTCCGCCGGTAGATGTGCACCTCCACGCCGGCCTCGGCGAGCCGCGAGAGGATCAGTTTGCGCCGCTGCGGCGTCTCCTTCTTGAAGTGCAGTTCCCGTTGTCCGGGCAGGAGCAGCCCGCGCAGCAGCTTCCTCAAGGGGTGCAACTGCGAGGGGGACACGATCGCGGCCGCCAGCAGGTAGGTGTCCCTGCGGCGGGATTCATCGACAAAGGCTTGCACGGCCACAGCGGTGCATCGGCACCCGCTTCACCGCTCTGGATCTTCCCCACCCGAACGTATGTTCGCCCGTTCGCTGTCGGCGTACTCGTCCGTGGCCACCGGTCCCGCCCCTAATCTGGGGATCATGCGGATCCTGGTGCTGGGCGGCACGGTCTTCCTCGGCCACGCGACGGCGGCCGAGGCGGTGCGGCGCGGTCACGAGGTGGTGTGCGCGGCGCGGGGCGAGTCCGGCTCCGCGCCCGACGGCGCGACCCACGTGCCGGTCGACCGCGACGCGGGCCTCGACCCCCTCGCGGGCGAGCGCTTCGACGCCGCGATCGACCTGGCGACCATGTCCGTCACCTGGGTCCGGGACGCGCTGCGGTCCGTGGGCGCGGACCACTGGGCGTTCGTCTCCAGCTGCTCCGTCTACGCCGACCACGCCACGCCCGGCAGCACCCGCACGCTCGACCCGCTGGAGGACGACCTGGGCGCGCCCAGGTCCCCCGACCGCTACGGCGCGATCAAGGTGGCCAGCGAGGACGCGGTCCGCGACGCGTGCGGCGACCGCGCCTTCATCGTCCGCCCCGGCCTGATCACCGGCCCCGGCGACAAGAGCGACCGCTTCGGCTACTGGCCCAACCGCCTCTCCCGGGGCGGCCGCGCGGTGGTCCCGGACGCGCCGGACCAGCCGGCCCAGCACATCGACGTCCGCGACCTGGCCGCCTGGCTGGTGGACGCCGCCGAGCAGCGCCTCACCGGCACCTACGACGCCGTCGGCCCGGCGAACCCGCTGGCACTGGTCCTGGGCGAGATCGCGGGCGCGGTCGCGCCGCAGGGCACCGAGCTGGTGCGCGTGCCCGAGGAGGTCCTGCGGCGGCACGAGGTCGCGCCGTGGGCCGGTCCGCGCTCGCTGCCGCTGTGGCTGCCCGCCACCCACCGCTCGCTGATGTTCCGCGACGCGGGTCCGGCGCTGGCCGCCGGGCTGCGGCCCCGGCCCACCGCGGAGACCGCGCGCGACGCCCTCGTCCACGAGCGCGCGCTGGGCCTCGACCGCGACCGGCGGGCCGGCCTGCCCCCGCGGGCCGAGGAGGAGCTGCTGCACGCGGTGGGCTGAGCCGGTGTAGAACGGTGGGCGAGAGGAGCACCACCATGGAAATGGTCCATTTCGGACATTCTTGCGTGCTGGTCGACACCGGCGGCGCACGCCTGCTGTTCGACCCGGGCGCGTTCTCCGGTGGTTTCGAGCAGGTCACCGGCCTGGACGCGATCCTGGTCACGCACGAGCACGTCGACCACCTGGACGTCGACCGGCTGCCCGCGCTGCGCGAGGCCAACCCGGGCGCCCGGGTGTTCGCGCCGTTCGACCTCGACGGCGCCACCGCGGTCGCGCCCGGCGACGTGCTGGAGGTCGCCGGCTCGACCGTCCACGTGCTCGACGCGCCGCACGAGGTGATCCACCGGGACCTGCCGGTGCCCGCGAACGTCGGCTACCTGGTCGACCACGGCGCGTTCTACCACCCGGGCGACTCGCTGACCGTGCCGGAGCAGCGCGTGGACGTGCTGGCGCTGCCGACCGCCGCGCCGTGGATGAAGGTGGCGGACGCGGCGGACTTCCTGGCCGCGGTGTCGCCGCGCAAGGCCGTGCCGGTCCACGAGGCGGTCCTGGCCCGGACCGAGGTGTACTACCGGGTCCTGTCGGGCACCGCGCCGGAGGGCGTCGAGGTGGTCGTGCTGCCCCGGGGCGAGGGGATCGAGCTGTAGGTGACGGGCGTCGCGCCGTGGTGCAGGGCCAGGTCGACGGCCTCCAGCAGCACCGGCGCCAGCCGGTCGAGCGACGCCGCGTCCACGCCCAGCCGCACCAGCCCGCCGCGCCGGGCCGCCCGGCCCGTGCCGAGCAGGTGGCTCCAGTGCTCGCCGACCATCCGCACCCGGCCCGGCCGCACGTCGCCGGTGCGCAGGTCCCGCACGCCCGCCATGTCGGCGCACACCGCGAACCGGTGCGCGCGCAGCGCGACCAGCGTGCCCGGCGAGGCGAGCCAGCTCGGCGGCGCGAACAGGTCCGTGCGCAGGCCGAGGCGGGCCAGCGCGGCCCGGGCGGCCACCAGCCGCAGGCCGGCCTCGTGGGCGGGCAGCGCGGCGAACTCGGCGCGCTTGCGCCCCACCCTGGCCCGGTGCGCCGGGTCGGGCGCGTGGTCGAAGCCGTGCAGCAGGAGCGCGTCACCGGCGGCGACGCGGTCGCGGACCCAGGTCAGGGCCGGTCCCGGCGCCTTGCGCGGCGCCAGCAGCAGCGACAGCGGCACGTGCCGCCGGTCGAGCCGGTCGGCTAGGTCGGCGCACCGGGCGAGCGTGCTCGGCCCGATGCCGGACAGCGAAACCACGAGGTGGGCGCGCACGACACCCAGTGCGCCGCACCGGCGTGTCGCCCGCCTGACCGCGAGGTGACGCGGGGGTGCGGATCCGGCGAACTGTGCCCGGTCGGGTCCGGCGCTGCTCCGGCGCTGCTCCGGTGCCGCTCCGGGCGCTACTCCGGTGACGGCCAGTCGGCGAACGACAGGCCGGTGATCCGCTCGTACGCCTCGACGTACCGGGCGCGGGTGGCGGCCACCACGTCGTCGGGCAGCGGGGGCGGCGGGGTGTCGGAGGAGCGGTCCCAGCCGGAGTCCGGCGAGGTCAGCCAGTCGCGGACGTACTGCTTGTCGAACGAGGGCTGCACGTGCCCCGGCGCGTAGGAGTCCGCGGGCCAGTAGCGCGACGAGTCGGGGGTCAGCACCTCGTCGCCGAGCACCAGCGTGCCCGAGGCGTCCAGGCCGAACTCGAACTTCGTGTCCGCCAGGACCACGCCGCGCGTGCGCGCGTACTCCCGCGCCGCGCCGTACACGGCCAGCGTCGCGTCCCGCAGCCGCCCGGCCAGGTCCGCCCCGACCGCCGCCTCGACCTCGGCGAACGACACGTTCTCGTCGTGCGCGCCGACCTCGGCCTTGGTCGCCGGGGTGAAGATCGGCGGCACCAGCTCGGACGCCTCGACCAGCCCCTCGGGCAGCTCGACGCCGCACACCGAGCCGGACCGCCGGTACTCGGCCATGCCCGACCCGGTCAGGTAGCCGCGCGCCACGCACTCCACCGGCACCATGTCCAGCTTGCGCACCAGCAGCGCCCGACCGCGCACCTCGCCCGGGATGCGCGGGTCGTCCCACGACACCAGGTGGTTCGGCACGAGGTCCGCGAACCGCTCGAACCAGAACACGCTCATCGCGGTCAGCACCCGGCCCTTGTCCGGGATCCCGGTGGAGAGCACGTGGTCGAAGGCGGAGATCCGGTCCGAGGCCACGAACAGCAGCAGGTCGTCGTCCACCTCGTGGATGTGACGGACCTTGCCGGTGGCGACCTGCCGGTAGTCGTCGAGCTTGGGCACGGCCGAAGCCTACTTGTCCCGATCCGTGGGCGGCCCTTCCCACCTGCGGCAAGATTCTGCCCATGCGCGTACCCGGACTGATGTTGAGCGTGACCGCCGTCGTCGCGGTCGCCGTCGCCTGCGCCCCCGCGGACCAGGAGGCGCGGCCCACCAACCAGGTCGACGGGGTCGACTGCAAGAAGGAGAACCTGGCGACGCTCACCCCCGGCAAGATCACGTTCGGCACGGACCAGCCGGTGTACGAGCCGTGGTTCGTGGACGACGACCCCACCAACGGCAAGGGCTTCGAGTCCGCGGTCGCCTACGCCCTGGCCGACGAGCTGGGCTACGCCCGCGAGGACGTGGTGTGGACGCGGGTGCCGTTCAACGCGGCCATCCAGCCGGGCCGCAAGACCTACGACGCGGACATCAACGAGTTCTCCATCACCGAGGAGCGCAGGCAGGCCGTCGACTTCTCCGCGCCGTACTACGACGTGGACCAAGTCGCGATCACGCTGGAGTCGTCCAAGGCCGCGTCGGTGAAGACGCTGGCCGAGCTGAAGTCGGTGAAGATCGGCGCGCAGGTCGGCACCACCAGCTTCGAGGCGGCGCAGCGGCTCCAGCCCGAGCAGGACGTGGCGGTCTACAACACCAACGACGACGCCAAGGCCGCGCTGCGCGCCGGGCAGATCGACGCGCTGGTGGTGGACCTGCCGACCGCGTTCTACATCACCTCCGCGGAGCTGGAGGACGGCGTCGTCATCGGCCAGATCCCGGCGGGCGACGGCAAGCCCGAGCAGTTCGGCATCGTGCTGGACAAGGGCAGCCCGCTGACCCCGTGCGTGTCCACGGCGGTGGAGAACCTCCGGGCCGACGGCACGCTGGCGAGGATCGAGCAGGAGTGGCTGTCGTCCGCGAGCACGGCGCCCGAGCTGAAGTGATCAGCGAGCTGCAGCGGGAGCGCCTCGCCTACCGGCGTTCCCGCGCGCGGCGGTCCACCCTGGTCGCGCTGCTGTCGACCGCGGTGTTCGCGGTGGTCGCGTGGGCGACCGTGACCACCGCGCCCGGCTGGCCGCGCGTGCGGCAGTCGTTCTTCGACCCGGAGGTCGCGTGGCGGTCGCTGCCCGCGATCCTGGAGGGGCTGTGGCTGAACCTCCGGGTGCTGGTCGTGTGCGGCGCGCTGATCCTGGTGCTGGCCCTGGTCGTGGCGGCGCTGCGCACCCTGCGCGGCCCCGTGTGGTTCCCGCTGCGGGTGCTCGCCACGGCGTACGTGGACCTGTTCCGCGGCCTGCCGCTGATCATCCTGCTGTACCTGGTCGGGTTCGGGCTGCCCGCGCTGCGGCTGACCGGCGTGCCCAACGACCACGTGGTGCTCGGCGGCACGGCCCTGGTGCTCGCCTACACCGCGTACGTGGCCGAGGTGTTCCGCGCCGGTATCGAGTCGGTCCACCCGTCGCAGGTGGCGGCGGCCCGGTCGCTGGGCCTGGGACCGCGCAAGACCATGCGGCTGGTGGTGCTGCCGCAGGCGGTGCGGCGGGTGATGCCCGCGCTGCTGAACGACTTCGTGGCGTTGCAGAAGGACTGCGGGCTGATCTCCGTGCTGGGCGCGGTGGACGCGGTGCGGGCGGCGCAGATCGAGCAGTCGCGGGCGTTCAACTTCACCCCGTACGTGGTGGCCGGGCTGCTGTTCGTGCTGCTCGCGGTGCCCACGGCCCGGTTCGCCGACGCCCTGGGCAGGCGGGTCGACCGGCGTCGGGGTGGTCTGTGACCGGCGCGCCGGCGTCCGGGCAGGCGCCACCCCGACCGGTGCTGTCCGTCCGGGGGCTGGTCAAGCGCTACGGCGACCGCACCGTGCTCGACGGGATCGGCCTCGACGTCCACGAGCACGAGGTGGTGGCGCTGATCGGGTCGTCGGGCTCGGGCAAGTCGACCCTGCTGCGGTGCGTGAACCTGCTGGAGGAGCTGGACGACGGCCAGGTGCTGCTCGACGGCGTGGACGTGTCCGACCCGCGGGTGGACGCCGACGTGGCCCGGCGCGGCATGGGCATCGTGTTCCAGGCGTTCAACCTGTTCCCCCACATGAGCGTGCTGGACAACATCACCCTGGCGCCGCGCGTGGTGCACGGCGTGCCGCGGCCGGACGCCGAGCGGCGGGGCCGGGAGCTGCTGGAGCGGGTCGGGCTGGCCGACCGGGCGGGCAGCTACCCCGAGCAGCTGTCGGGCGGGCAGCAGCAGCGGGTGGCGATCGCGCGGGCGCTGGCGTACGCGCCCCGGCTGCTGCTGCTCGACGAGGTCACCAGCGCGTTGGACCCGGAGCTGGTCGGCGAGGTGCTCCAGCTGGTCAGGGAGCTGGCGGCGCAGGGGCGGACCATCCTGATGGCCACCCACGAGATGGGTTTCGCGCGGCAGGTCGCCGACCGGGTGGTCTTCCTGGACGGCGGCAGGCTCGTCGAGTCCGGGCCGCCCGAGCAGGTGCTGGGCGAGCCGGAGCACCCGCGCACGCGGCAGTTCCTGAAGCGGATCATCGAAGCGGGCAGGCTGTAGGCGCGGGCAGACCCCTGGGACCACCCACGGTGTGCGTCGTAAGGCCGACCGTGGGACTCCACTTGGGCTACCGGCGGAGAGACCCCTACCCTGCTTGACGTGGTTCACCGGAAGGCCCTGACCGCGCCGGTAGCGGCGACCGGCGCGCTCGCCCTGCTGCTCACGGGCGCGTGCGGCAAGCCGACGGCCGCCCCGGAGCCGGTCGTCGTGCCGACGACCACCAGTTCCGCGCCCGTGACCTCCGTGCCGGCGGTGGCGAACATCTCCGTGCCGCCGCGGACCACCACGCCGACGACCGCGGTGGAGGCCACCACCGAGCCGCCGCCCCCGCCTCCGCCACCCCCGCCGCCACCCGCGCCGAGCCGGCCGGAACCGCGCCCCGAGCCGACGACCGCGCCGACCACGGAGCCGCCGGCGGTCGACCCGGTGGCGTTCGAGGGCTTCCCGTGCGAGGAGCGGGGCGCGACCGCGGTGGACCCGACCGGGCGCCCGCTGGTGTGCGAGAAGGGGCGCCGCGGGTGGCTGCGCTGGGAGAGGACCGACTGACCCCGCGCTCCGCAGCTTCCCCGGGGGCCGCCCGAGCCGCCGCGCGAGCAGGTCGGCGTCACCCGCCGACCACAATCCCGACCCCGCGCTTCGCAGAAGTCCCCGCCAGGGGCACCCCTGCTTCGATCTTATCCGCCGGGTACGACAATTCGGCGTCGGCGCAGGTCAGGCCGGCGTGACCGGTCGTCGCGCCGGCGCGGGTCAGAGGATCGGCTCCGGCACGTAGCCCGCCGCGGCCGGGAACGCGGCCAGCACGTCCTCCACCTGCCGCACCACCTCGGCGACCTGCTGCTCCGCCACCCCCGTGAACGACAGCCGGTCGGCCAGCAGGCCGTCCAGGGCCGCCCGGTCCAGCGGCAGGCGCGGGTCGGCGGCCAGGCGGTCCAGCAGGTCGTTCTCGGCCTTCCCCTCCTCGCGCATGGCCAGCGCCACGGCCACCGCGTGCTCCTTGATCGCCTCGTGCGCGGTCTCCCGGCCGACGCCCGCCCGCACCGCCGCCATCAGCACCTTCGTGGTGGCCAGGAACGGCAGGTAGCGATCCAGTTCGCGGGCCACCACCGCCGGGTACGCGCCGAACTCGTCGAGCACGGTGAGGAACGTCTCCAGCAGCCCGTCCAGCGCGAAGAACGCGTCGGGCAGCGCGACCCGGCGCACCACCGAGCACGACACGTCGCCCTCGTTCCACTGGTCGCCGGCCAGTTCGCCGACCATCGACAGGTGGCCGCGCAGGATGACCGCGAAGCCGTTGACCCGCTCGCACGAACGGGTGTTCATCTTGTGCGGCATCGCGCTGGAGCCCACCTGGCCGGGCTTGAAGCCCTCGGTGACCAGCTCGTGGCCCGCCATCAGCCGGATGGTCTTGGCCAGCGACGACGGGCCGGCGGCCAGCTGCACCAGGCACGACACCACGTCGAAGTCGAGCGAGCGCGGGTAGACCTGGCCGACGCTGGTCAGCACCCGCTCGAACCCGAGGTGCCCGGCGACGGCGCGTTCCAGCTCGACGAGCTTGTCCCGGTCGCCGCCGAGCAGGTCGAGCATGTCCTGGGCGGTGCCGACCGGGCCCTTGACGCCGCGCAGCGGGTAGCGCGCGATCAGCTCGTCCAGCCGCCGGAACGCGACCAGCACCTCGTCGGCGGCGGTGGCGAAGCGCTTGCCGAGGGTGGTGGCCTGGGCGGCGACGTTGTGCGAGCGGCCCGCCACGACCAGGTCGGCGTGCTCGGCGGCGCGGCGCGCGAGCCGGGCGAGGACGGCGGCGGTCTTGCCGCGCACGTGCTCCAGGGACCGCAGCACCTGGAGCTGCTCGACGTTCTCGGTGAGGTCACGCGAGGTCATGCCCTTGTGGACGTGCTCGTGGCCGGCGAGGGCGTTGAACTCCTCGATGCGGGCCTTCACGTCGTGCCGGGTGACGCGCTCGCGCTCGGCGATGGACGCCAGGTCGACCTGGTCGATCACCCGTTCGTAGTCCGCCACGGCCTGGGCGGGCACGTCGACGCCCAGCTCGGCCTGCGCCCGCAGCACCGCGAGCCACAGCTGCCGCTCCAGCACGACCTTGTGCTCGGCGGACCACAGCGTGGCCAGCTCGGCGGAGGCGTAGCGGCCGGCGAGGACGTTGGCGATGCGGGGCTTGGCAGTCACGTGACCAGCATATTTGGCGGCCGGGCGCGACCGGCCGGCGGGGACGTCACCACGCGGCGAACCCCGGGTCGGTGGCGAGCTTCGCGAGCTGGTCGCCGGTCAGCGGCACGTCCCGGCTCACCGGGGTGCCGTCCACGGGGTCGTGGTTGTGGGCGTTGAACCGCACCACCGAGCCGTCGACGCGGAAGTGCGCGACCGAGTAGGTGATCAACTTCCCGCTCGGGTCGACGACCTCGGCGAACCTCAGGTGGCTGCCGTCGGGCAGCCGGCGCGGCGCCTCGCACTTGGCCTCGGCGCAGAACCCCTCCCGCGCCGACGTCGGCGTCGTCGGCGCGCTGAGCTGCGCGGTGATCCTGGTCACCCCCTGCTCGTCGAAGAACTGCACGAACCCGGTGACATCCCCGGCCACGGCCACGTCGGTGAACTCGGCCCGCAGGACCTTCACCTCCGGCAGGAGCGCGCGGACCTGCCGGGTCGCGTAGGCCGCCAGGGACTTCGCGTCCAGGGCCCGCGCGGGCGCGGACGTGGGCACCGGCGTCGTCTCGGCCGGCAGTGGCGCCGCCGTGGTCGTCAGCACGGGCGACGCCGCCGCGTCGAACCCCGGCGGCCCGGCACCGGGCCGCGTGGCGAGCAGGCCGGGCAGGGACAGCACCGTCCCGGTGATGACGAGCGTGGCCACGCCCACCGCGACCAGCGCGCGCCGCCGCTTGCGCTCGTGGCGGCCGCGGCGGATCAGCTCGTCGGGGTCGAACCGCAGCGGCGGCTCGTCCCCGACGGCGGCGCGCAGGCCCTCCCGCAGCTCCGCTTCGCTCACGACGCGACCACCGCCCCCCGCTCCAGGTCCTCGACGGCGGTGCGCAGCGCCACGAGCCCGCGCGCCGTCTGACTCTTGACCGTGCCCTCGGTGCAGCCCATCAGCACCGCCACCTCGCTGACCGGCAGGTCCTCGAAGTACCTCAGCACGAGCACGGCCCGCTGCCGCGGCGGCACCCGCAGCAGGGCCGCGTGCACGAGGTCGCGGGCCCACAGCTGCTCGCCCGCCCGCTCCGGGTCGGCCGCCGCGTCCGCCACGTCGGGCACCTCGCCGTCGCGCTGCTCGGCCCGCCGCCACGGTCTGCGCTTCTCGTCCAGCCACGTGCGCAGCAGCACCTTGCGGGCGTACCCCGAGGCGTTGTCGCGCCACTCGATCCGGTGCCACGCCTGGTACAGCTTGAGCAGGCTGGCCTGCATGAGGTCCTCGGCCATGTGCCAGTCGCCGCAGAACAGGTAAGCGGTGCGCCGCAGCGAAGCGGCGTGCTGCACCGCGAACTCGCGGAAGCCCTGCTCGTCGGCCTTGCGCATGCGATCCCCTTCCGCGCCCTCCGATTCCTAGAACGCGGTGGGAGGTCAGCGGGGTTGCATCGCCTTCGCGAGCATGCGCCGGGCGGCCGCGCGCGGGTCGGGGCTGATCTCGATCAGGGCGTTCACCACGGCGCCGTCGACGAGGGCGATCAGCTCCTCGACGCGTTCCCGGCCGACCGGCTGGCCGGCCTTGGCGAAGATGTCGAGCATCAGGTCGTGCAGCTCGCCGGAGAGCTTGCGCATCAGCGGCCGCAGGTAGGGCCGCCGACCGGTGGCGACCAGGCGCTCGTAGCGCAGCAGCACCGCCTCCGCGTCGACCTCGCCGACGGGTCCGAGCAGCAGGTCGAGCACCAGGTCGACGAACGCGTCGCCGCCGCACTCGGCGGGTTCCAGCTCGGCCAGGCGGGCCTTGCCGTAGGCGAGTTCGGCGTTGCCGTGGAACTCCAGCGCGGCGGCGACCAGCTCGTCGAGCGAGTCGAAGTAGTAGGTGGTGGACGCCAGCGGGAGGCCCGCGCGCTCGGCCACGGCGCGGTGCCGGACCGCGTCGAACCCGCCCGACACCAGCAGGGCGGCGGCGGCTTCGACCAGCGCCTGGCGCCGGCGTTCACCCTTCGGTGTTGCGGCTGTCATTGCTCGAAAGGTACTAGTGCCCGCCGCCGGCCAGGTTCAGGCCGATGACGCCGCTGACGATCAGGCCGAGGGAGACCAGCTTCAGCGTGGAGACTCCGTCGCCGAGCCAGAGCATGCCGATGACGGCGGTGAGCGCCGCGCCGATGCCGGTCCACACCGCGTACGCGGGTCCGGCGGGCAGCTGCTTCATCGCCCAGGCCAGGCCGGCGAAGCTGATCAGCGCGGTGACCGCGAACGAGACCGTCCACCACGGCCGGGTGAAACCGTTGGACAGCTTCAGCGACACGGCCCAGCCGGCCTCGAAGAAGCCGGACACGATGAGCACGACCCACGCCACCTCGACCACCTCCAAAATTTTGGTACCACCGTACCAAAATCGGCGACAGGCGGCCGTCGGAGGCGGGAGGTCAGAAGCGGGTGGCCAGGCGGCCCGCCAGCGCGGGCAGCTCGTCGGCGAAGGGCACGACCGGCGAGCCCGCCTCCGGCCGGCTGAGCACGTGCAGCTCCCGGCCGCCGGACGCGCTCGCGGTCTCGGACCGCGTGCCCTCGTCGAAGGACGGCGGCAACTCGCCCGGCGGTGTGAGCACCACCGACACCGTGCCGGTCACGCCGCCGTCGCGCAGCAGGTAGCTCGCCCCGCGGGAACCCGGCGGGCAGCTCACCGCGGCGGGCGCCGGGGTGAGGCCGCGGGCGACCGGGAGCTCGTCGGCGAGGGCGACGGCGAGCTCCCGGTCCACCTCCGCGCACCCGGTGGGCGCGCCGCCGACCGTCGAGCGGTCGGCGCTCCCCGAGAGCTCGCCCCCCTGCGTAGGCGGGTCCTCGGGGATGCTCTTGGGCGGCAGACCGCCGTTGCGGTCCGGTGACGCTTCGTTCGGTGCCAGCTCCGGCACCCCGAAGGTGCTGACGTTAGGGGACGACGCGTCCTCAGCGGAACCCGCCGCGGTGGTGTTGCCCTCCGACCGCGGCGACACCGAGGTCGCGACGACCCCGCCGAGCACGAGCACCACGGCGAGGGCGGAGCCGAGCGCCACCTGCGTCCTCCGCCGCGCGGTGGCCAGGGCCGACGCCGACCGCACGCCCGCGACGTCGAAGGACGCGGGCGGCGCGTCGCGCGCGGCGTCGCGGAACAGCTCCGCCAGCTTCTGCTCGTCCACCTACCTCCACCCCCTGCTCACGACGCGGGCCGCAAGTCGTCGATCGTGTCGCCGAGCGCCGCGCGCAAGGCCTCCAGACCCCGGGAGGTCTGGCTCTTCACCGTGCCCTCGGAGCACCCGAGCGCCTCCGCGGCCGCGGCGACGTCCAGGCCCTCCAGGAACCTGAGCACGAGCACCGCGCGCTGCCGCGGCGGCACCCGCTTCAAGCCCGCGACCAGGGCCTCGCGCGTGGCCACCGAGTCCGCCACCTCGCCGTCGCCCGAGGGCGCCTCCGGGACCTGGTCCACGAAGCGCTCCCGCCGCCACGGCCGGCGCGACTCGTCGATCACCGCGCGCACCAGGCTCCGGCGGACGTAGGCGTCCAGGGCTCCCTTGTCCCGGACCTTGCGCCACCTGCGGTGCAGCGCGACGAACGCGGTCTGCGCGAAGTCGTCCGCCCGGTGCCAGTCACCGCACAGCAGGAACGCCGTTCGGCGCACGGCCTCCCGGCGAGCTGCGAAGTACTCCGCGAACTCCTGCTCGTCGCGCTGA
The DNA here is from genome assembly GCF_042732085.1 of Actinosynnema sp. NPDC059797. Taxonomy (NCBI): domain Bacteria; kingdom Bacillati; phylum Actinomycetota; class Actinomycetes; order Pseudonocardiales; family Pseudonocardiaceae; genus Actinosynnema; species Actinosynnema sp. NPDC059797. Next base: position 15,863 of record NZ_JBHWIE010000039.1, on the reverse strand, counting down.
TCCACGCGGACTCTCTCCGCTCGTCGTGCTTGCACCTACCGGACGGAACCGGTGCCGACAACGGTTGCACGCCGGTCCGGCGAGATCCGCGTCACCCCCATCGTGGTACCGCCGACGCGGCTGGGGAGGGGCTTGCCCGGTGTGATGTGATCCATTCGTGACCGAGTACGCGCCCCTGGACTTCCGCTCCGACACCGTCACCCAGCCGGACGAGACCATGAGACTCGCGATGGCGAGCGCGGAGGTCGCCGACGACGTGCTCGACCACGACCCCACGATGCGGCTGCTGGAGGACCGCGTCGCCGAGCTGCTGGGCGTGGACGCGGCGCTGTGGGTGCCCTCCGGGTCGATGGGCAACCTGATCGCGCTGATCACGCACCTGCGGCCGGGCGACCGGTTCCTGGCGCCGCGCGGCGCGCACGTGCTGGACAGCGAGCTGGGCACGGCCGCGTGGCTGGCGGGCGGCATGCCTCACCCCGTCGAGTGGGACGCGGGACCCGGTCGGGTGTCGGCGGACGCGGTGCGCGCGGCGGCTGGCGTGTCCGGGCCGTACTACACGCTGCGCACGGCGCTGCTGTGCCTGGAGAACACGCACAACTCGGCGGGCGGCTCGGTGACCCAGCCGGACCAGCACGCGCTGCTGGTGTCGGCGGCGAGGGAGACCGGCCTGCGGGTGCACCTGGACGGCGCGCGGCTGTGGAACGCGGCCGTGGCGCTCGGGCTGCCGCCCGCGGCGCTGGCGGTCGGCGTGGACACGGTGCAGGTGTGCCTGTCGAAGGGGCTGGGCGCGCCGGTCGGGTCGGTGGTGGCCGGGACGGCGACGTTCGTGGCCGAGGCGCGGCGGGTGCGCAAGATGCTCGGCGGCGGCGTCCGGCAGGGCGGTGTGCTGGCCGCGGCGGGCCTGGTCGCGCTCGGGCGGGTCGACGACCTGGCCCAGGACCACGCCAACGCGAAGGCGCTGGCCGCGGGCCTGGCCGAGCTGGGCTGGCAGGTGGACGAGCCCGAGACCAACATCGTGCTGGCGGGCGTGCCCGACCTGGAGGTCACGCTGAACGGCCTGCGTCACCTGGGCGTGTTCGCCGGGCCGATGGGAGGCAAGGTGCGCTTCGTGACGCACCGCGACGTGGGAGGCGACGACGTGGCCGAGGCGCTTCGCCGGATCGGGTCGGTGAGCTGATGCGCTGGGTGGTGTTCGACTACGGCGAGGTGATCTCGCGGCCGACCGGGGCGCTGCCGGACCTGGCGAACCTGCTCGGCGTGCCCCTGGCGGACTTCGAGCGCGGGTACTGGAAGGCGCGCGACGAGTACGACCGCGGGCAGCCCGACCTGGAGTACTGGCGGGCGGTCGGCGCGGTGGCGGGTGCCGAAGTGGACGAGGAGCTGGCGCGCCGGCTGACCGACGTCGACGTGCGCGGGTGGCTGCTCCCCGACCCCGCCACCCTGGAGCTGATCGAGGAGCTGGCGGCGACCGGGGTGCCGCTGGCGCTGCTGTCCAACGCGCCGGTGTCGTTCGCGCGGGTCGCCGAGCGCGAGCCGTGGACCGGGCACTTCCGGCACCTGGTGTTCTCCGGCGACCTGGGCGTGGCCAAGCCGGACCTGCGGATCTTCGCGGCGTTGGCGGAACGGCTCGGGGCGGACCCGGCGGACTGCGTGTTCTTCGACGACCGGCAGGTCAACGTGGACGGCGCGAACGCGGCGGGCCTGCGGGGCGTGCTGTGGCGCGGCAGCTCACACGCCCGGGCGGTGCTCTAGCTCGGCGCGCAGCGCGGCCAGCTCCGCCTTGACCAGGCGGAGCTCGGCCAGCGTCGCCCGCTCGGCCTCGGCGACCGAGCCCTCGACCCCGCTCAGCCGCTCCACCAGCCAGGACGCGATGGTGCCGGTGATGACGCCGAGCAGGGCGATGCCGCCGACCATGAGCAGCGCCGCGACCAGGCGACCTTCCCAGGTGACGGGGTAGCGGTCGCCGTAACCCACGGTGGTGATCGTGGTGAGCGTCCACCACGCGGCGTCACCGAAGGTGGTGATGGTGGCGTCGGGGTGGTGGCGCTCGGCGTCCAGCACGGCCAGCGAGGCGCACGCGCCGACCATGACCGTGACGGCGCCGACGTACACGCCGACGCGCTGCCGGACCCGGCCCGCGAACCGGCGGTTGAGCACCTTGAGGACGCTGAGCAGGCGCAGCACCCGGAGCTGGCGGACGGCCGGCAGCAGGACCGCGACCAGGTCGAACAGGTGCGCGGTGAAGAACCGGCGCTTGTCGACGGCCAGCGCGAGGCGCACCGCGTAGTCCACGGCGAACACGAGCCACACCAGCCGGAGGACGACCTCCAGCGCGTCGTGCAGGCCGGGCGTGGCGCGGTCGTCGAGGACCTGCCAGGCGTAGGCGGCCAGGAACAGCGCCGCGAGGCCCGTCAGGGGCCACTCGGCGCGCCGCTCCCACCGGTCGAGGCGGCGTTCATCGGTCTCGAACACCGCCCCATGGTGAGCGCCCTACCCCGTTTTTCCTAGTTACCCGGTCCCTTGATGCCCTTGGGGCGCTTGTGGGTCTTGATCGCGCCGTACGCGGCGACACCCAGGAACAACGCCCCTCCGACCAGGACCAGCCAGAGGACGCCCTTGACGATCGACCCCACGACGGCCAGGAGCACCCAGGCGGCCAGCAGGAACACGATGATGCGAACCATGACACCACGATGACACCTGATCGGGTGCTCCCGCCCGGAATTCCTGGCCACACCCCCGCCCCTCGGCGTAAAAAGTCATCATGATGACGACGAAAGCCAACTCCCGATGCGCCGCAGCGCCTCCTCGATGTCGTGGGCGGCCCCGGCGAACGACAAGCGGATGAACTCGTGCCCGCGCACGGGGTCGAAGTCGACGCCGGGCACGATCGCGACGCCGGTGTCGTCGAGCAGCCGGCGGCAGAAGTCCATCGAGTCGTCGGTGAGGTGCGAGACGTCGGCGTAGGCGTAGAAGGCGCCGTCGGCGGGGGCCACCCGGTCGATGCCCAGGTCGGCCAGGCCCTTGAGCAGGACGTCGCGGTTGAGGCGGTACCCCTCGACCAGGCGTTCGGTCTGCGCGTACGACTCGGGCTCGAACGCGGCGACGGCCGCGTGCTGGGCCAGGGCGGGCGGGCAGAGCGTGAAGTTGCCGGTCAACCGGTCCACGGCCCGGCGCAGGTCCGGCGGCAGCAGCATCCAGCCCAGCCGCCACCCGGTCATGGCGAACGCCTTGGAGAAGGAGTTGACGACGATGGTGTCCCGTGAGGTCTCCCACGCGCAGGCGAGGGGGGTGCCGTAGCTGATGCCGTGGTAGATCTCGTCGCTGACCAACCGCACCCCGCGCGCGCCGCACCACTCGGCGAGCCCGGCCAGCTCGGCGGGCGCGAGCACCGTGCCGGTGGGGTTGGCGGGACTGGCCACCACCAGCCCGTCGAGCGGTCCCGCCGCCTCCAGCACCTCCACCGTGGGCTGGAAGCGGGTCTCGGGTCCGCACGGCAGCTCCACGACCTCGCACCCCAGCGCGCGCAGGATGTTGCGGTAGGCCGGGTAGCCGGGCCGGGCCAGCGCGACCCGGTCGCCGGCCTCGAAGGACGCGAGGAACGCGAGGAGGAACGCCCCGGACGACCCGGTGGTCACCACCACGTCATCGGCGGAGACCTCCAGGCCGTACTGCCTGCCGTAGTGCCCGGCCAGGGCTTCACGCAGCTCGACGATGCCGAGCTGCTCGGTGTACCCGAGGGGCTGCTCCCGCAGGGCGCGCTGCGCGGCCTCCAGCACGGGCGTCGGCGCGGCACTCGAAGGCTGCCCGGCGGCCAACGACACGACGTCCCCCCGAACCCGCTGCCGCCGAGCCGCGGCCGACAACACCTCCATGACGTGGAAAGGAGGCACCTCAGCACGAGCGGCAACACCCAACATGGGGGTCAGGCTAACCCGCACGCCCCCACCAACCGACCAGCCACCTCAGGAGGGAGGCACCCGCCCCACCTCAGCCCTCCCGCCCTTCGGGACTCCGCCCCTCGGAACCCCGGCCCTCCCGAACTCCCGGACTCCCGGACTCCCGGACTCCCGGACTCCGACCCTCCCGGAATCCGGCCTCCTCAGAGCGCGTGTCCACCGGCCTCCTACCTGCGGGACTCCCACCTCCCAGGCTTCCTGCCCGCGGGACCCCTGCTCCTCAGGTCTCCTGCCTGCGGGATTCCTGTCCCCTTCAGGCCTCCCGCACCTCACCCGAGGGCTCGGAGAAGCGGGCGAGCAGCGCGTTGATCCGCGCGCGCAGCACGTCGGCATCGGTGAACCCGTGGAACTCGACCACGTCCGCCGCGCGCTGCCGCCTGCCGGTCCGGTCGATCGCGGCGGCGCCGAACTGGCCGCGCAGGTCCGGCGCGCCGACCCTGCCGTCCGGCATCGCGGGCAGCAGGTCGACCAAGGCGGTGGCGAGGTCGGTGTCCAGCTCGCGGACGGTGAGCAGGTCCCCGGTCAGCACGGCCAACAACGAACCGGCGCCGGTCGAGGCCGCCAGCGCCCGCACCGCCGCGCGCCCGATCCCGAGCCGCAGGTCGGCCGAGCGGGGCGGGTAGGCGAGCAGCTTGAACGCCGCACCGAGCCACGGGTCCAGCTCACCGCCACGGGCGAGTCCGCGCGTGGTCAGGGCGCTCCACGGTGCGGGCTCGTCCTGGACGTGCAGGACGATCGGCATCGCGCCGAGGTCGAGGTGTTCCCAGGCGGTGCGGAAAGCGGTTGCGCTGAGCGTCGCGTTGGACACGAAACGTCACTCCCGGATGACGGCGGGCATTGCTCCGGCCCCCCAGGCCCGCACGGAACTGACGTGGCGAAGGCCGCCCGGGTTCCAACCGAACGGTCATACCTACGGGAGCGCTCCCAAGCCCAAGCCCAACCTCGGCTCAGCCGGCCAACCGCCCAGCCGGCCACCACCGCCCGCTCAACCGCCGCCCAACCACCGCTGGCCACTCAACCGCCACCCGCTCAACGCGACAGCCATCTACCTGCCCGCTTACCGCCCTGCCCGCCCTGCCCGCCTGCGGCGAACCGTGGGCATGGGCGGGTTAGGCGGCGTGTCATGGACGGGGTGGCGTGGTGGTCAGATCTCCTGCAGCAGCTCCCAGACGCAGCCTGCCAACCGGGCGTTGTCGATCGGGGTGATCGTGCTCCAGTTGCGCCCGTCCGAACTGGGCCGCACCAGGTGGAGGTAGCGGCCGGACGGGGTGTCGTGCCAGGCCACCACGCGCCCGGCCCGCACGGGCGGTCCGCTGTGCTGGGCGCGTTCGGCGCCGAACTGGCCGCGGGTGCTCATGCCGTCGCACATGCCGGCCAGTTCCTGCGCCTCGTGGAGCGGCAAGCCGTGCCGCTCCAGCGCCAGCACCAGCTTCTCCGCGTCCTTCCCGGCCTCTTCGGACGCCTTGCGCAGCAGGTCGTTGGGCAGGCTGATGGACCGCCCGTAGCCGGCGGGCATCTCACCGGCCACCGACACCGCCGCCTCGGCCAGCGCGCTGGCCCGAGCGTCGATCAGCCACACCTCGTCACCGTCGACGACGGCGAGCACCGCCTCGTCACCGGCGGCGGCCGCAAGACCCTTGATCTTGCGGCCATCGACCCAGATCCAGATGTCGATCGACACCTGCGGGTTGGCCAGCAGCGCGAACGCGTCGGCCAACTCGGGCGTCAGCCGCCCGTTCGACGCCAGCCCGCGCTCGGACAGCGACCCCCAGGCCTGCCCGACGAACACCGCGCGCTCGGTGTGCGTGACACCGGGGCTGGGCACGTCGAGCGCGACGTTCCGCCTGGTGAGCCGCTCCCCTTCCCACGCGACGTCGAACTCCAGCGTCGTCAGGACGACCGTGCCCACGTCACTTCCGCTCGGGTTCGTCGCCGATGACCGACTGCACGACCATCCGCTCGTCACCGAACACGTCGTCGGAGTCCACGCCGTACTTGCGGACGTGCTCGGCGTCTTCCTCCTCCGGCCCGCCCTTCGCGGTCGCGGCGGGCTGCATCATGGATGCGCCGGCGCCGGCCTTGCCCGCGACGCCGGCCGCACCGCCGCGCCCGGCCACCCGCTCGTCGGGGTCGATCGCGCCGATGGTCGCCGACACCCCGGGCTTGCCGGTCAGCACGCCGGGCGCCACGCCCTTGCCCGCGCCACCGGCTCCGGCGCCCTTGCCACCGGCACCCTCGGGCGCCTTGCCACCGGGCGGCACCGCGCCGGACGGGTTGCGCTCCACCCGACCGGCCCGGGCGCCGGCCGCGATGGCACCCAGCGCCGCGCCACCCGCGAGCCCCAACCCGATCCCCAGCCCGAGGTTCGACCCACCGGGCTTGCCGATCGCGGCGGTCTGCGTGTTCGTCCCGCCGACACCGGGCACGGGCGGCCCGATCGTGGTCGTCCCACCACCGGGCAACTGCCCCGGGAGCTGACCGGGCACCTGGCCGGGCAACTGCCCCGGCAGCTGTCCGGGCAACCCGACCGAACCACCGGGCAGCGCCTGCCCGAACGACCCACCCGGCAACCCGCCGGGCACCGACCCGGGCACCCCCGGCACCACACCACCGGGCTGCCCCACGGCCGTGACGGGCGCACCGGCACTGGCCGCGGCCGTCACGTCGAACTGCGGCGGCCGGTTCATCCCCTGGTACTGGTTGAGCGCGTCCCGACTCGCGTCGGTGTACTGCTCCAGCCCCCGGATGGTCTGCTCCCGGGCGGCCTGGGTCTCCTTCACTTCCTTGGCGTGGTCGGTCTCGTACCCGAAGAACCCGCCGACGTCGTCCACGAAGTTCGTCTCGGTGTCCCCGCGCAACGCCTGGGGGTCGGGCATCCCGTTGCGCGTGTGGCTGTAGGTGGCCCCCTGCACCGCCGTGGCCTTGGAGTTGTGCTGCGCCGCCTCGGTCCCCGAAGTCGCGACGTCGGCCGACACCGTCACCGCCTGCCCGGCGTTGTCCCCGGCCGCGCCCTGCCACTCGATGCCGAGCTTGCGCAGCTCGTCCCGCAGCGTCTGGTCGGTTTCCTCAAGGGTGGACGCGAGCTTCCGCAGTGCGTGCGAGGCGTTGCTGAACTGCTGCGCCGCGTCACCCTGGGAGAACCGCTGGACCAGCGCGGAGAGCGCCGAGTTGTCGTACCCCTGGAACCGGAAGTCCCTGATCTGCCTGAAGCCGGTCACAACTCCCCCTCACTTCAGCGTTTGCAAAGTCGCGAGTGCCATTTCTGCGCCCTTGGCCGCGTTCTGGCACATCTCGTCCTGGGTGAATGAGTCGGTGATCGGCAGGAAGGACACGAAAACCTGCTGCCCGTCCGCCACGTCCACGGCCAACGCGCAGTCCGCGTCCGTCGTACCGGCCAGGGTGACCTGGTAGGCGCCGAACCCCGCCACGGTCTTCCGCTCGACGTCGAGGTTGCCGCCACCCTGCCAGTAGCCCACGCCCTCGTCGGCGATCAATGCGACCTCGTAGCTGAACAGCGGCCGCGAGTTCGCCTGAAAGCTGCACCCGGGCGAGTCTTTGCCCTGGATCACGTCCTGGGGCTCGTTGATCGCCTCGTCGATCCCCAACTGCTGACGCTGGTCGGTCGTCAGGGCGGTGCAGGCGTCGGTGATGCCGTCGAGCTCAATCTCGGCCGGTCGAGGCGGAAGATCCGCGGTCGGCTCCGTCGAACCGGAGGTGGGGGATCCGCCCGTGGCCGTGGTCTGCGGGCTGGGGTTGCCGCCCTCACCGGTGGTGCAACCGGCCAGCACCGCCAGCGCGGCCGCGAGCACGAACACGACGTTACTTGTGCGTGGCACCCGCTGCCCCCATGGCCGCTTCGACCTCTTCCTCGGTGTACCCGTACTGCTTGGCCGTCTCGCGGAGCTGATCGACGAGACCCGCCAGGCTGTCGATGTACCGCTTGATGTTCTTGGCGTAGGAGTCGTCGCTCCCGACGAGGCGGTCGTTCCACGCCAGGGCGATGTCCGCGTTCAGCTCGTCGGCGCCGCGGAGTTCGACCCGGAGGTCGTCGAAAGCGTCGGCATAGCCTTTCTGGAGCATTTCCATCTGGGCGCTGATGACCTTGCCGGCCTGCAGGACCGTCTCCTTGGTCACCTCGAACTTCTGACCGGAGCCCGGCCCCGAAGCCATCGTCTCGCTCAGCCGCTTCTCCGCCGCGAACGCGTCGCCGACCGCCTTGCCGATGACACCACCTATACCGGCGACGGCTCCCAGCAGGCCGCTCTCCTCTGCCACGACGTCCAACCCCCGTACGGTCGGTGACGAATCGGTCCCGGTCCGAGGCTACCAACGGCCGCGTGTGCCGGATCTGAAGTTGGACGGACGCGTGCCGTGGTCGGTTCCACCGCGTTCGCAGAGCAGAGCAGAGCGCGCGGGCGGTCAGGGGAGAGCCTGCCGCCCGCGCGCGATGAACCGTGGTGAGGGGCCTAGGGGACTTCGATCCCGCCGTTGGCCGCGCGCAGCGCGATGTCGGTCCGGTGGTGCGAGCCGGTGAGGTGGACGCCCGCCACCCGCCGGTAGGTGTCTTCCCTGGCTTCGGCCAGCGTGGGGCCCGTGCCGACGACCGACAGGACCCTCCCGCCGACCGAGACGACGGCCCCGTCCTCGCGCCGGCGGGTGCCCGCGTGCAGCACGCCCTCCGCGTCGCCGCCGCCGACGACGTCACCCGTGCGGGGACGGCCGGGGTAGCCCTCGGCGGCGATGACGACCGTCACCGCGTAGCCGTCGGCCCACTCCAGGGCCGGCGCGGAGGCCAGCTCGCCGGTCGCGGCGGCGTGGAACAGGCCCGCCAGCGGGGTCCGCAGCAGGGCCAGGACGGCCTGCGTCTCCGGGTCGCCGAAGCGGCAGTTGAACTCGATCACCTGCGGCCCGGTGGAGGTCAGGGCCAGGCCCGCGTACAGCAGGCCGGTGAACGGGGTGCCGCGCCGCGCCAGCTCGTCCACGACCGGCTGCACGCAGGTCGACACGATCGTGTCGACCAGGCCCTCGGGGGCCCAGGGCAGCGGCGAGTACGCGCCCATGCCGCCGGTGTTGGGGCCGGAGTCGCCGTCGCCGACGCGCTTGAAGTCCTGCGCGGGCAGCAGCGGCACCACGGACGAGCCGTCGACCAGGCAGAACAGCGACACCTCGGGCCCGTCGAGGAACGTCTCCAGCAGCACCGGGTGGCCGTGGTCCAGCAGCGTCATGGCGTGGGCCCGGGCCACCGCCCGGTCGGTCGTCACGACCACGCCCTTGCCGGCCGCCAGCCCGTCGTCCTTCACCACCCACGTGGGGCCGAAGCGGGTCAGGGCGGCGTCGAGCCGCGCCGGGTTGTCGACCACCTCGGACGTCGCCGTCGGCACGCCCGCCGCGGCCATGACGTCCTTGGCGAACGCCTTGGAGCCCTCGATCCGGGCCGCCGCGGCCGACGGGCCGAAGCAGGGGATCCCGGCCGCGCGCACGGCGTCCGCCGCACCCGCCACGAGGGGCTGCTCCGGCCCGACCACGACCAGGTCGGCGTTCCACTCCTTGGCCAACGCCGCGACGGCCGCGCCGTCGGTGACGTCGACACCGTAGGTCTCCGCCACACCGGCGATGCCGGCGTTGCCGGGCGCGCACGCCAGCGCGATCACCGAGGGGTCCCGCGACAGCGCGAGGACTAGGGCATGTTCACGGGCGCCAGACCCGATGACCAGGACACGCACGGTGGGCCAGCCTAGATGACCGACCCGCTCACCCGCCCAGGGCGTCCTGCGAGCCGGGGTGCAGCGGCACCGGGTCGGTCTGCGCGGCCGCCTCCCGGGTGATGCCCTTGGCCGCCGGGTGCACCGCTTCCAGGTCGGCCTTCTTGTCGAAGATGAGCTTGGTGATCGCGCACGCGTCGCCCTCGGGGAAGTCCGACCGGACCAGCAGCACGTTCGGCACCACGACCGTCGGCACGTCGGCCGGCTGCCCGTAGGTGGCGGCCGGGATGACGCCCCGCTCGTAGACCTCGTTGACCTGCTTCAGCGCGTCGAGCTGCGGGGTGACGTCGAGGAACTTCACCCGGTCCTTCAGCGACGTGGTGATGTCGGTGATCTGCGCCGTCGGCAGGCCGCCGCTCCACACCAGGCCGTCGAGGCTGCCGTCCTTCATGCCGTCCGCGGTCTTGGCCAGGTCGAGCCGCTGGGCCTGGACGTCGGTCTCGGGGTTCAGCCCGGCGGCGGTGAGCAGGCGGTGGGCGATGACCTCGGTGCCGGACTTGGGCGACCCGGTGGAGATCCGCTTGCCGCGCAGGTCCGCGATCGAGTCGATCCCGGAGTCGGCGCGCACCAGCACCTGCGTGTAGTTCGAGTACAGCCTGGTCAGCGCCTTGACGTCCTGCGGCTCGCCGTCGAACGCGCCCTTGCCCGCGACCGCGTCGGCCGCCGTGTCCGCCAGCGAGAACGCCACGTCGTAGTCGTTCCCGACGAGCTGCTGGATGTTCTGCACGGACGCGCCGGTCTCCGCGGCGGTGGCCTTCAACCCGGTGTTGTCGCTGATCAGCTTCGCCAGGCCGCCGCCGACGACGTAGTAGACGCCGCCGGAGTTGCCGGTGGCGATGGTGATCCGGCCGTCCGACGCCTCGCAGGCGGCGCCGCCACCCGACGGCGACGCGGCCTCGGGGGTCCGCTTCCCGCCGCACCCGGCGGCGACCAGCCCGATCGCGAGCCCGCCCGCGGCGACCCTCAGCGCCCAGCTACGCATGCTGCTGCTCCTTCCTCGATGTCTTGCGCAGGACGACGTGCACCGCCACCGCGGCCACCAGGAACCCGAGGCCGACGGCGATGGTCACCGGTTGCAGGTAGAGCAGGGCCGCGGCGGCGGGCGCGCACAGCAGCCGCTCGGGCCACCGCGCCGGGCCGAGGAGCCACCCGCCGGTGAGCACGGCCAGCGCGGCCACGCCGAGCGCCGACACCGCGAACACCCACAGGGCGTCGAGGGGCGACGTGCGCAGCAGCAGCCCGGCGCCGTTGTCGGTCAGCACGAACGCCAGCGGCACGAGGAACGCGGGCAGCGTGTACTTCCACGTCCGCCACATCGTCTTCATCACGTCGCCGCCGGTGATCGCGGCCGCGGCGACGGCGGCCAGCGCGGTCGGCGGCGTCACCTCCGACAGCACCGCGTAGTAGAAGATGAACATGGCGGCCTCCTCGGGCGCCACGCCCAGGTCCGTCAGCGCGGGCCCGATCACGACCCAGGCGATGATGAACGAGGCCGTGACCGGCACCGCGAGCCCGAGCACGCCCACCGCGACCGCCGCCAGCACCGCCGTGACGACCAGGACCGCGGTCGGGTCCGACGAGATCGCCCGCGCCACGCCCACCAATTGGTCCGCCAGCACCTGGCCGAGCCCCGTCTTGGTGATGGTCGAGGTGATCACGCCCGCCGCCGCGCACACCGCGACCACCGGCAGCGCCGAGCGGGCGCCGGCGGACAGCGAGTCGAGCACGTCCCGCGCCCACCCGCGCACGTCGCCCCGCCTCGCGACCAGCGCGAACAGCGCGGCGACGCCGGTGGCGTAGACGACGGCCGAGTAGACCGGGATGTCCAGCGCGAGGAACACCACGATCACCGCGAGCGACAGGAAGTGGTAGCCGCCGCGCTTGAGCACCGCCCACGCGCCGGGCGTCTCGACGTCCACCGGCTTCGCGCCGAACCGCCGGGCGTCGACCTCCACGGCCAGCGCGATGCCCAGGTAGTACAGCAGGGTCGGCAGGATCGCCCAGACCAGCACCTGGAGGTAGGAGGTCTCGAGGTACTCGGCGATGATGAACGCCGCCGCGCCCAGGGTCGGCGGCGACAGGATCGCCCCGATGCCCGACGCGGCGAGCAGCCCGCCCGCGTTCTCCCGGGGGTAGCCGGCCTTCTTCAGCATCGGCCACGTCACCGCGCCCAGCGATACCGTGGTGGCGGTGCCGGAGCCGGACACGGTGCCGAGCAGGAACCCGGCGGTGGCGGCCGTGCGGCCGGGCGCGGTGCGGGAACCGCGGAACGCGGCGAAGCTGATGTCCACGAAGAACGCGCCCGCGCCGGAGGCGTTGAGCACCGCGCCGTAGATGGTGAACAGCACGATGTAGGTGGCGGCCACGTCCAGCGGCGTCCCGTAGAACCCGGTGGCGTCGTTGTAGAAGCCGTTGATGATCTGGCTGAAGTCCACGCCGGCGTGCGAGATCCGCCAGGACGGCGGCAGGTAGCCGCCGTAGTAGGCGTAGGCGATGAACGCGCCGCACACCGCCGGCAGCACCCACCCGGTGGTCCGCCGGCACGCCTCCAGCACCAGCACCAGCAGCACCGACCCGGCGAGGACGTCCACCGCGGTCAGCTGCCCCTGCCGGTCCAGGAACGCGTCGAACCCGCCGACCAGCGGGTAGGCGGCCACGGCGAACGCGGCGGCGGCCAGCGCCCAGTCGAGCACGCCCGGGTCGTCGGTCTCGCCGCGCCGCCCGTGCGGGCGGTAGCAGAGGAACACCAGCGGCAGCGTCACCGCCAGGAACACGACCAGGTAGAACTGGCCGCCCTGGGCGAACGGCCAGAACACCTGCTTGAGCACCAGCAGCGAGACGGCGAGCCCCGCCGCCCACACGCCCAGCTCCCACCGCCGGGACAGCGAGCGCGAGGGGCGTTCCTCGTCGTACTCGGCCAGCAACCCGTCGACGTCGGTGGTCTCTCCGGTCTGCGTCTTGGTCGACACGCGCACCCCTTCGTGTCGCGCTTGATCAGGCGCTCCCGAAGCTACTTGTGTCGCCGGTCACAGCCATAGACCGACCGTCTAAAGGGACTGTAAAGACGCCTCACACGACCCGGTTGTCGACGTAGCACCAGCGCCAGTCCTCGCCCGGCTCGAACGAGCGCATCACCGGGTGGCCGCCGGCGTGGAAGTGCGCGGTGGCGTGGCGGCGCGGGCTGGAGTCGCAGCACGCCACGTGGCCGCACGACAGGCAGAGGCGCAGGTGGGCCCAGTTGTGCTCGCCCGCGGCGAGGCAGTCGGCGCACCCGTCGGGGCTGTCGGGTTCGACCGAGGCGGGCAGCTGTTCGACGTGGGAGCAGGTCATGTCGCCCATCATCACGCAAGATTGCGCCATGCACGGACCGGAACTGCTGCTGTTGCTCGTCGGCTCGCTGCTGGTGACCGCGGTCTCCAGGCGGCTCGGGTGGTCGGCCCCGCTGGTGCTGGTCGGCGTCGGCCTGGCGGTGTCGTTCATCCCGGGCCTGCCGGCGTTCGCCCTGGAACCGGAGCTGATCCTGGTCCTGGTGCTGCCGCCGCTGCTGTACTCGGCGGCCCTGGACAGCTCGTACCACAACATCCGCGCCAACCTGAGGCCGATCGGGCTGCTCGCGGTGGGCCTGGTGCTGGCGACCACGGTCGCGGTCGGCTGGGTGGCGCACCTCGTGCTGCCGGAGCTGCCGCTCTGGTCGGCGATGGTGCTGGGCGCGGTGATCGCGCCGCCGGACGCGGTGGCGGCGGTGGCGGTCGGGCGGCGGCTGAACCTGCCGCGCCGCACGATGACCCTGCTCACCGGCGAGAGCCTGATCAACGACGCGACCGCGCTGACCGCGTACAAGGTCGCGGTGGCCGCCGCGGCGGGCGCCACGGCGAGCTGGGCGGGCGGCGCGGGCACGTTCGCGGTCAGCGCGGGCGGCGGCGTGCTGGTCGGCCTGGCGGCCGGCGTGGGCGTGCGGTGGGTGCGGACCCGGCTGGACGACGGCGTGCTGGAGAGCTCGCTGGGGATGCTCGTGCCGTTCGGCACGTACCTGCTCGCCGAGGAGCTGCACTCGTCCGGCGTGCTGGCGGTGGTGGTGGCCGGGCTCTACATCGGGCACCACGCGCCCAGCACCTCGTACTACACGCGCCTGCAGGACACGGCGGTGTGGCGGTCGGTGGACGTGATCCTGGAGTCGTTCGTGTTCGCCCTGATCGGGTTGCAGCTCAAGACGGTCGTGGACGCCGTGGACCTCACGCCGGGGCTGGCGTGGGCGTCGGGCGCGGTGCTGCTGGCGACGATCCTGGTGCGGTTCGCGTGGATGTACCCGGCGGCCTACCTGCCCCGGTGGCTGTTCCGGCGCGTCCGCGAGCGGGAGGAGGCGCCGGGCTGGCGCGGCGTCACGGTCATCTCGTGGGCGGGGATGCGGGGCGTGGTGTCGCTGGCCGCCGCGGTGGCGCTGCCGCTGGACCTGCCCGGCCGGGACGTGATCGTGTTCTGCGCGTTCGTGGTCACCGTGGGCACGCTGCTGATCCAGGGCCTGACGCTGCCGCTGGTGATCCGGAGGCTGGGGCACCGCGGCGACGAGGAGCGCAGCGACGCGCTGGCCGAGGCGCAGGTCCAGCACGCCGCCGCGGAGGCCGCGGTGCGGCGGCTGGACCACGAGGTGGGCTCCGGCGACAACGCGCCCGAGCACGTCGTGCACCGGCTGCGGCTGCTGGCCGAGCACCGCGGCAACGCGGCGTGGGAGCGGCTGGGGCGGCAGGAGGACGAGTCGCCGGCCGCCGCGTTCCGGCGGTTGCGGCGCACCATGCTCGACGCCGAGCGCGAGGTGTTCGTGGAGGCGCGGGACGCGGGCCGGATCGACGACGAGGTGCTGGGACGGGTGCTGCGCGAGCTGGACCTGGAGGAGGCCGCCCTGGCGAGGGAGTGACGTTAGTTCACCGTGACGTGTTCTGCACTTCACCCTACGGTGATTCGGACGTCGCGGTGCGCGACGAGGCTGCCGCGCGTCTGGAACCTTGACAGGAGGTCGGCGATGGTGCGGACGAGGATCGTCGGGGCGGCGCTCGCCGCCGTGGCGGTGGCCGGGTTGGCGGTGGCGCTCCCGTGGGGCGCGGCGAGCGGCGACGACCGCGTGGCGCACGCCCGCAAGGGGCCGCTGGTGATCGGCCACCGCGGCGCGTCGGGGTACCGGCCGGAGCACACGCTGGCCGCGTACGAGCTGGCCGCGCGGATGGGCGCGGACTACATCGAGCCCGACCTGGTGGTCACCAAGGACGGCAAGCTGGTCGCGCGGCACGAGAACGAGATCGGCGGCACCACCGACGTGGCGTCGCGGCCGGAGTTCGCCGCCCGCAAGACCACCAAGGTCATCGACGGCACGCCGCTGACCGGCTGGTTCACCGAGGACTTCACGCTGGCCGAGCTGAAGACGCTGCGCGCGGTCGAGCGCATCCCGGACGTCCGGGCGCGCAACACCCTCTACAACGGCCGGTTCGAGGTGCCGACGTTCGAGGAGGTCGTCGACCTGTCGCGGCGGCTGTCCCGCGAGCTGGGGCGCGAGATCGGGATCTACCCGGAGACCAAGCACCCCACGTACTTCCAGGAGATCGGCCTGCCCCTGGAGCCGCGGCTCGTCGACGCGCTCAACCGCAAGGGCCTCAACCGGCACGGCGCCCGGGTGTACGTGCAGTCGTTCGAGGTGGCGAACCTGAAGTGGCTCAAGTCGCGGGTGCGCGTGCCGCTGGTGCAGCTGGTCAGCGCCTCGGGCGCGCCGTACGACTTCGTCAAGGCCGGTGACAAGCGCACCTACCGCGACCTGGTCACGCCGGACGGCCTGCGCGAGATCCGCACCTACGCGGCGGGCATCGGCGTGGAGAAGCCGCTGATCATCCCGCGCGACGCGGCGGGCAACCTGCAGCAGCCCACCACGCTGGTGCGCGACGCCCACGTGCGCGGCCTGACCGTGCACTCGTGGACGTTCCGCAACGAGAACGCGTTCCTGCCCGCCGACCTCCGCACGTCCACCGACCCGGCCGCCTACGGCCGGGCGCTCGACGAGTACGCGAAGTTCTACGCCACCGGCCTGGACGGCGTGTTCTCCGACAACCCGGACACCGCCGTGGAAGCCCGCAACGGCTGACGGTCCTCACGCGGCGAG